>CAJBRY010000426.1 GCA_903958085.1 uncultured Geobacteraceae bacterium | reverse complement strand
CACCACTGGCTGTTGCACTTCAGACTTGAATCCGCCTTCTATAATTGATAAGATGCAAATCAATTACACATACGAATCAAATAAAACATTTGAACAGATAGTTACTGAATTAACTGGATTAAACAGCAACAACAGATACCCTCAAATGATTTGTGCTGTTGCAGATATTATGAACAGAGCTTTTGAGAAGAACAAAAAGAAGATTGTTGTAAAAACAGTCAATATAATTAAGAATCCAATACCGATACCGATACTATCTTCTAATCAGTTGAGCCCACAACAAAAAACCTGTCGAAAAAACTTAGTTGGCCATTGGCAGTTTACTGGAGATGGTTTTGCTCAACAAATTGATGAGATGATCGTTAATTTGTGCAATATGAATAAAGAAAAAATGGAATGTGTGATCAATAAGTATGATGCAATGGGGGAAAGCCGAGACTACTATTCTGCGAGACAAAAATTCGATAAAGCTAGAGAAGTGTGTCAGTAATAAAACAAGGAACAATAAAGGGCTGTTTATTGACTAACCTTCTACTACAGCGGTAAGAGCCTCAGTAATCTCTCGCATGGTTTTGTGACCAAGTTTTCCAATACGATGAACAAGCCTGGCGGTGTCAACTCCGCGCACTTGCAGAACATCAATGGCGGAAGGCTTTGAAAGGTTATTGGTTGCGTCGGGGGTAATGAGGATATGCCAGATGTTACCGGTATAACGATCATCCCAACCGGTGATGGGCGCAATCAGGCGAACTGGAAGTATACCGACAGAATCGGAACTGATAATGACTGTCGGCCGAGTCTTTTTAATTTCTGCACCGATGGTAGGATCAAGATTGACCAACCAGATTTCACCACGCCTTGGTTTAGCAGCCAATGAAGTCACCACCGCCCATACCAGCAGTTTCAGTGTTGCGGGTATAGCAATCAAGCAGATTTCTAGCCTGCTCACGCAGGATTCGTCGGCGTTCCGTCAGCGTCAGGCGCATGAAAGTGAGACGGTCAGGCGAATGTGGTGTAACTTTTTTTGTTCGTTTGCGAATAGATGTTGTTTCTGATTCTTGTAACATTGCAATCTCCTTGTACGATTATGTTAAAAATACCACAGCCATGGTTGAGTGGCAATCGAGAAATCATCGAGAAATCAGTAGCGACGAATGAGCTGTTAACTTTCCATCCACAATTAATTAAAAAATAAAATTTTTCGGAGACCAAAATGCCAAAAAAACCACTAATCCTAATGATCCTTGACGGTTGGGGAATAAACCCAAACCCCGTCCACAACGCTGTGGCAATGGCATCAACTCCTAACCTTACAAAATACCTGAAAGAATATCCGCATACTCAGATTCTTACCTCCGGCATGGCGGTCGGTCTCCCTGAGGGGCAGATGGGTAACTCTGAGGTCGGACACCTCAATTTGGGTGCCGGACGAGTGGTTTATCAGGAGTTGACGCGCGTCACGAAATCTATTCTGGATGGCGACTTCTTCACAAATCCGGTTTTGCTTGAATGTATCGCCAAAGTCAAAGCTTCAGGCGGAAGATTGCACCTTTCTGGGTTATTGTCTGATGGCGGTGTGCACTCTCACAACACTCACCTTTATGCTTTTCTGGAACTTGCCAAACGTGAAGGCTTGAAAGATGTTTTCATCCATTGCCTGCTGGATGGCCGTGATACGCCTCCACAGAGCGGTGCTGAATATCTGGTGCAGCTGGAAGAAGAGATTGCTAAAGTCGGCGTTGGTAAGATTGCTACGGTCATTGGACGCTACTATGCCATGGATCGCGACACGCGCTGGGATCGTGTCGAAAAGGCCTACAATGCCATGGTGCATGGATTAGGCGAGCTTTGCGTTTCTTCGAAGGCTGCCATAGATCAGAGTTATGACTCCAAGGTGTACGATGAATTTGTTCTCCCATCGGTTATATGTGAAGATGGCACCCCGGTCGGTCAGGTATTGGATGGTGATGCCATAATTTTCTTCAATTTCCGGTCAGATCGTGCGAGGGAAATTACCAGAGCTCTGGCTATGGAAGATTTTGACGGATTCGGGCGTGGGCATTGGCCTAAGCTTTCGGACTATGTTTGTCTGACGGAATACGATGCAACATTTGGCCTGCCGATCGCATTCAGTTCTACAGAATTAAAGAATATTCTTGGCGGAGTGCTTGCTGAAGCGGGTCTGAAACAGTTGCGAATAGCCGAAACAGAGAAATATGCTCATGTAACCTTCTTTTTTAACGGTGGCGTTGAAATTCCTTTCTCTGGTGAGGATAGAGCCTTAATTCCATCACCGAAAGAAGTTGCTACTTACGATTTGAAACCGGAGATGAGTGCGGTTCAAGTCACCGACAAACTTCTAAAACTGCTGGACCAGGATATATATGACGTAATAATTTTGAATTTCGCCAACTGCGATATGGTCGGCCACACCGGTATCGAGTCTGCCGCGATCAAGGCGGTTGAAGCAGTAGATGTTTGTGCCGGTCGTGTAGTCACTAAGGTGCTGGAAAAAGGTGGAGCTGTATTGATCACTGCGGATCACGGCAATGCAGAGCAGATGGCGGATGAGAATGGCGAACCGTTTACCGCCCATACCACTAATCCCGTCAGGTTTGTTGTTGTGGACGATAATCGGAAAGACTCAAAGCTCCGCGAGGGGGGGTGTTTGGCAGATGTCGCGCCGACAATGCTGAAGATGCTGGGAATACCTCAACCGAAGGAAATGACCGGTAAAAGCCTGTTGTGATCTGTGGGAAAAGGTGTGCGGATGAGAGTTATTCGATATACTCTTCAATTAGTTATAACATTTATTTTAATCGTATTGTCAGCCCCGGCATTTGCTGTTGAACAGACGGAACAGCTG
Organism: uncultured Geobacteraceae bacterium; assembly: GCA_903958085.1. GTDB lineage: Bacteria > Desulfobacterota > Desulfuromonadia > Geobacterales > Pseudopelobacteraceae > JACRCG01. Next base: position 28,040 of record CAJBRY010000426.1, on the reverse strand, counting down.
AAAATGCTTGAGGCAAAACTGAGGAAAATGCTCGGTAATGGTGTCCTGCCGATAATTGACGTTGAATTTCACTATGGGAGCAAAATTGACATAGAAGATGTTAAAGGCCGCATGAATGATAACGGGGTGGGGATAACCTGGTTGGGAACAAACGAAAAGCTGGGGAGTTCAGAATCGCTCCGTTTGAGCACTCTTTACCCGGAATATTTTGTTCCAACTACGGTACACGGTGATGGAAAGCTTTGGCATAGTGGGGATAAATTTTTTCTGGATAATTTAGCTATTGACGTCAAATCAGGAAAATATCTGGCCATGGGTGAGTTTGAAGCCCGTCATTATGTATCAAGTACCAACAACCGCGACATCCATACCCCGGTGGACTCTCCCGCTATGCAGACTGTTTTTGGACTTTCCAGCGAAACAGGGATTCCTTTCCTTATTCACCATGAAGCTGAAGATTCTTTACTTCCTGAACTGGAAAGGATGCTGGTCAAGTATCCTAAAGCAGTAGTTGTCTGGTGTCACGTTGGCCGAAATAGAAACTTCAATACATGGCGAAAGTTTAAATCTGCTGCTGCCGTAAAGGAATATCTCAAGAAATATCCAAATCTCTATTTTGACCTTGTAGCATCAAGGCCAGGTTCCAAGTTTGAACCGACTGGTCAGATAGATGCAATCATGTATGACTTTGTAATGCTGAAAACGATTCTTTTGCCTGAATGGAAAGAGCTTTTTGAGGAGTTTCCGGATCGTTTTCTTATTGGTACCGATATCAATACTGGCAGGTTTTCAAAATACGACAACACAATAAGTACATTCAGGACTGTGATACTGGATTCACTTCGCAAAGAGACCGCCGAGAAAATTGCTTTCAAAAATGCCTGGAAACTGATGACCCGCCAGAAATGGAAAGAGTAGAACGAATAAGAACTACTGATTCATAATCTTTCGGAGTAGTTCCGCCAGCTTTCTGTCCAACTGCAGCAGAATTTTATATTCGTTCTCCGCCCTCCCCCATTCTCCTGATCGTAGGGACGCTACGCCCATATAGAAATGGGCTTCGGCATAGTCTGGATTGATCCGCAGTGCTTCCTGAAAACTTTCTGCAGCTTTTATGTTGTCGTGCAGTTTGTCCAAATACAGCTTTCCAAGATTGTAGCGGGAAGCGGCAAAGTCTGGATTTAAGCTGATTGAATCCAATAGGTGATAGAGCGCTTCTTCGGGATTTGAATTCCCCTGTTGAATAAGAGTAACCGCCAGATTGTTATGTATCAGCCAGTTATTGCTGTGCAGAGAAAGTGCGCGACGGTAGAGGGTTTCACTGTTGTGCCAGGCGGTTACCTGTCTGTAAGTCGTTATGCCGAGCGATATTACTATAAATATTGAGGCGATTGACAACGGCCACTTTGTGATCGGGTATTTGTTAAGTAATGAGGCTGCGCTCCAAACCAGAATTATGAAAACACCGATTGACGGAATATATGTATAACGGTCTGCCATGGAATGAGAGCCTACGCTGACCAGGCCGATAACCGGTATTAGCGTGCCAATATACCAAAGCCAACCGACCTTGAGCCAGGGACGCCCGTAGCGGGAAAAGGCAGTACAGGTGATAGCCAGAAGCGGTAGTGCAGTTAGAGTTACATGCTGAAAGGTAATTGTTGCGGGATCGAATGGATATTGAATGGTCAGATTTACAGGCCATAACATCTTTCCAAGATACGAAGTGTAGCTGATAATTGCATTGCCGCACTGAAGTATAAATCCGCTGCTGTCCAGGTGATTTACCATGCCTCCGGAATTCTGAGCCAGCCAGGTGATTCGGCAAGAAACTGCCGTCAGCAATATCAGGGGTGTTTTTTCCAAAATCAGACTGATATGGCTGGTTTTCTTGTCACTATTTGCTGTAGTGAGGCGGTCAAGCGGCCAGTAGTCGATCAATAGCAGTACGCCGGGGAGTGTTATTGCCATTGGCTTGCTCAAGAGTGCCAGAATATAAAGAAGTACGACGGGTATATAGCGCTTAACGCATGGATTGTCGGCAAATCGGGTGTATGCGTGGATGGTGAGCAAAAAGAAAAAAGCGCAGAGGACGTCCTTCAGTTCTGAGGCCCAGGCAACTGATTCCACATGAAGAGGATGCAGTCCGAATAACAGTGCGACCAGGACGCTTCGCCATTTTGCGCCTGTTAAACGGTGCAGCAGAAGAAATACCAAGGCGGTGTTGGCTGAGTGTAAAAACAGGCTGACGCCATGGTGAGCAAACGAATTAAGGCCAAACATCTCTACTGTGACTATATGTACAATCCAGGTAAGTGGATGCCAGTTGCCGGCATCAAAAGAGCTGAAGGCCCAGATAATTCCATTCAGCGTAAGCCCTGCTGAAACATTCTTGTTCGCGGTAATGTAGTCCGGGTCATCGTAGGTGACAAACCCATTTTCAAATACTTGCCAGTATGCAATTGTTACTGCAATTGCCAACATTAAGGGGATAATTATTGGTCTTGTTTTTGAAAGTATGCGTTGCAGGTGCATGGGGGTCACTGGTGGCGCCGTTGAAATAGGAGATTCTTGCCGTTTGAGATACTAAAGATGGAATACACCGTCAATAAAAAACGTTATGTTATCAATTTCAGTTTTGACCAAATGCAACCGATACAGATATCATCGGGAGGTAAAAAACATGGTCGCGACAATTTCTGCAAACAAGGAAATTCTTTCGATAATTCCAACTGCGAAATCTGCTCAGCAGATTGGCAAGGCTGCTGGAAGCGGTTCGTCTGGAAAAGTTGATTCGAATGTTATCGAAGTGTTGGCTGGTAAGATTTCGAGCCAAGAGACCACCGACAACATCGACCTTTCTGTTTCGCATGATGTTTTTTCAGCCGTTGACAACTTCTTCAATATGGGGAGATCAGGTCGTTTTGACGCATTTCATAATCTCTCGCCTGATGATAAGGAACAGTTTGTGCGGATAGTTGCCGAACTGGCTAAATCAGGTTACATGGGATTTGAAGAGCTTATTGTGAAGAATAAGGTGGAACGGCACGATGTGGCCAATCAGATGGGTGATGAGCGGTTGCACGGTGCAAAGGTGTATGACGTTTCAAAATATCCCAAACATTGAACCCGCCTCACAAAAGAATTTATCCTCAAAAAAGCATTTGTCCACGAAGTTCACTCCATGATACTAATGGCACCTTGAATTATCCTCATACTGCCCCGCTTCCTGAAAGGGAGTGGGGACTTTTCTCACAAGGAGTTTTCCATGTCCTTCCGCACCATTGAATGGCTTGATGACGCCGTTGTAATGATCGATCAGACCCGCCTGCCTGCCGAAGAGGTCTATAACACATATTCTGATTTTCAGTCGGTCGCGGAGGCAATCAAGGGGATGATTATCCGGGGAGCGCCCGCAATCGGTGTGGCGGCTGCGATGGGAGTAGCTCTGGGGGCAAGGGCTATTATTGCCGATACTTACGAATCTTTTTATCGCCAGTTGGAGAACGTATGCGATGAATTGGGGCGTACAAGGCCGACGGCTGTAAATCTTTTCTGGGGACTGGAGCGTATGAAACGGGTTGCCGAGGCAAACCGGAGTAAAAGTCTCGAAAAAATCCGCGAAGCGCTAAAAAAAGAGGCGATCAGGATTGAGCAGGAAGATCTGACAATATGCAAAAACATAGGCAAGTGGGGTGCCACTCTGATTCCCGAGGGGGCAACGGTTCTGACTCACTGCAATGCCGGAGGGCTGGCAACTGCCGGATACGGCACTGCTCTTGGGGTTATCCGCGCGGCACACGAGGCCGGCAAAAAGATACAGGTTTTTGCCGACGAAACCCGCCCTTGGCTGCAGGGTGCCCGCCTTACCGCCTGGGAGCTGATGAAAGAGGGAATTCCGACAACACTGATTTCCGATAACATGGCAGGATTTTTCATGAGTCGTGGCGAGATCACCTGCTGTGTTGTTGGTGCCGATCGGATTGCAGCGAACGGTGACACAGCTAACAAGATAGGTACCTATTCCGTTGCCGTTCTGGCAAAGGAGAACAACATCCCTTTTTATGTTGCAGCGCCAGTTTCCACACTGGACCTCAGCATCGCTGACGGAAGCAAAATTCCGATAGAGGAACGCCCCTACAGTGAAGTTACTCACATCAAAGGGATTGCTATAGCGCCGGAAGGGGTGCGGGTGCGAAACCCGTCATTTGATGTAACGCCATCCAGATATATAACTGCGATCATAACTGAAAACGGCATAGTTAAAGGTGATTACCGTAGCGGTCTGCGCAAGGTGTCAGGCTCCTGATATGCATATTGAAAGATTTTCACAGGATTTCAGTCGCATAATCTCAATTACCAGCCAGTCGTTACGATTAGAGGAACTCACAACGTTCCTGGAGGTTCACGGTTTTCAATACGGTTCCCGCTCCGCAGAAAATGTTTTATTGCTGCTTCCCTTCTTTACTGTTGAAATTCTGCATCGCATTGTCATCAACGCACTCAAAACACCGTCTCCAGATCAGGCACTGAACGCATTTGAGCGATTGTCTGGAGTTGCCTCACCGGAAAAATTAAGTGAACTGGCAGAACGCAAAAAGCGCCTGGCTCAATGCGTTCTGCTCTGCGGTGCTTCCCCGTTTCTGGTCAACCTGATGTACAAATCTCCCGACATTCTTTTCTGGCTGTTTCTTGAGAATGGAATAGATATTGGTCGGTCTGCCGAAAATATGCAGGCAGCCGTATTGGAAACAGTTTGCGAATCTACCGATTTTGCTTCGTTGCAGAAAGCTTTGCGATGTTTCAAACGGCGGGAAATTGTTCGCATCGCTGCGCGTGATTTAAATGGGCTCGCTCCGCTTGAAGAGGTCATGGCTGAACTTGCCGATCTTGCATCCTCGACCTTGCAGGTCGCATACGAAGTCTGTCGCCGCTGCCTGGTTCGCGACCACGGTGTTCCTCTATTGGCAGGAGATTCCGCTCCAAACCGCGAAGCGGAAATGGTGGTCATCGGTATGGGCAAACTTGGCGGACGCGAGCTCAATTTTTCTTCTGATATTGATATTATCTACTTCTATGAGTCTGACAAAGGTGAAACATCCGGCGTTGATACGGCTTCCGGTGGGAAAAAAGGTATTATTTCTTTACACGCTTTTTTCAACAAACTGGGCGAAATGATCAGCAAGGCTCTTTCTCAGGTGACAGAAGACGGATTTGTTTTCCGTGTGGATGTAGGCTTGCGCCCTGAAGGAAAATCCGGAGATATGGCTGTTTCGCTCCGCTCCGCTGAAATATACTATGAATCCTGGGGACAATCATGGGAGCGGACTGCTATGCTGAAAGCCAGACCTGTAGCCGGCTCGCTGGCTTTGGGCGAACAGTTGCTGAAAACTTTGCAGCCATTTATCTATCGGAAATATCTTGATTATAACCTGATTGAAGACATGAAACAGATGAAGCAGAAAATCGACGCTTCACTGGCACGCTCCCGCGAAGGCGAGATTAACCTGAAACTGGGTCGCGGCGGCATTCGCGAAATAGAATTCTTCATCCAGGCTCTACAGCTTGTATATGCAGGCAAAAATCCGAAGCTTCGGGAGCGCAACTCGCTAAAGGCGCTAGATGCACTGCTGTTGGCGAATCTGCTGGGCGAGGAGGATCACGGCAAGCTAAAGGTAGCGTATCGCTTTCTCCGTTCAGTGGAGCACAGGATTCAGGTTGTTCAGGAACGCCAGACCCATAACCTCCCGGCAAGGGAGGAGGAAATGCTCGCTCTTTCAAGGCGTAGCGGTTATCTGCGTGAAAACGGTCTCGAACGTTTCAAGGAGATTCTGGAAGAACATCGGGGGCATGTTTCCTACATATACGGTACATTATTCCACTCGCGTGACGAACAGCTCGAAGAGGCGGTTGACCCGCAAGTCCTGTTTATTCTCGATCCTAAAGCTGACTCCGATCTTGTAAAAGATATGCTGGCGGAGCGGCATTTTGAGGATGTAGATCGGGCTTACGACGAACTGATATCCTTAAGAAGAGGCCCGGTAAAAGTGAATCTGACCGAGCGGAGCCGCCGAGTTCTGGAAAAGATCACGCCGCTACTGATTCAGGAGCTGTTTGAGTCACCGGATCCAGATTTGGCTCTTAACAATCTGGAAAAATTCATGACGGTTATTAGCCGCCGACCGTCTTGTTATGCCTTGATGGCCGAAAATCGTGCAACCATAAAACTTCTGGTTTCATTGTTCGGTATGTCGGAATTTTTTTCCAAAATACTTATTAACCATCCTGAACTGCTTGACAGTCTGATCGCCCGCAGCGACTCGTCTTCAGTCAAGCCAAAGGGAGCAATGAAGGAGGATTTGAATTCGCTGCTGGAGCAGAGCGACTATTACGAGGATCACCTCAACATTCTTCGCCGCTATCGAAATGAAGAATTTCTTCGCATCGGCATAAACGATATTCATGGTCGTCTGTTACAGGGGGAGGTGACGGCGCAACTGAGTCAGCTCGGAGAAACCTGCCTGGAGGCAGCATTCCGCTTGGCAGTCGATGAATTGCGCCGTTTTGGTTGCCCGACCTGGAAGCATGCAGGAGGGGCAGCTGAAGCAAGTCTGGCTGTCATAGCCCTCGGAAAACTGGGGGGGAGCGAACTTAACTATCACTCAGATCTGGACATTATTTTTGTCTACGATCATCAGGGTGAAACTGACGGCGACAAAATAATTTCCAACCACGAATATTTTGCCAAGCTGGCTCAAAAAATCATATCAATCCTGACCTTGCAGACCCGCGAGGGGTATGTCTATAAAATCGACACACGTTTGAGGCCTTCAGGAAATGCGGGGCCACTGGTAACATCGCTGGAATCTTTTCATGAATACCATCGTACTGAAGCCCAGATATGGGAGCGGCAGGCGCTTACCAAGGCAAGAGTTGTGCTGGGTGATGAAAAGCTGGCGAATCAACTGCACGACATTATTCGTAATACGGTTTACGGATCTGCGATAGGTAATGAGGGTCGAGATGAGATCCACCGTTTGCGGATGCGTATGGAAAACGAGTTGGCTAAGGAAAAAGATGGAAGCTACAACATTAAGACCGGTCGCGGCGGTATGGTTGATGTGGAGTTTGCGGTGCAGTATCTGCAACTAAAGGAAGGGTGTCGTTATCCCGAGCTGCGTACCAACAGTACGGTAGTGGCGTTAAAGGAGATCAGTACTCTTGGGCTGCTGCCGGATGGTAGCGCACAAACCCTTCTGACGGGATATAAATTCCTCCGTAAGCTTGAAAACCGTCTCAGGATTATTCATGATTACTCGGTAAACGATCTTTCAGGAACCAAGCTCTATATGAACAAACTGGCGCGTCGACTGGGATATGACCCCAAGTTGAAGAATCCCGGCGCAACTCTTATCTGTGACTATGAAGAGATAACCGGTAAAATCCGGGATGAATTTGATCGGTTGTTTCTGATTGATCAGGGAGGTATATAGGTATGGACACAGGATTGATATCCAGGCTAAAAAGCGCTTTTATCGAAACCCGTAGCGGCCCGCCTGCTTTACAGTTACTCTTTATTCTCATTTTTCTGGTAGGCATGCACAGCGTTATCCTTGGAATCTTCATCTTCTTCTTCACCAATACCTTCTACCACCTGTTTTTCATGACACCTGTGGAAAACATCTTTTTTGTACGTCAGTCGGGACTGTTCCTTTTTTGTCTCGGCAGTTTCTACTTCATCCCGCTCCTGGAACTACGACAAAACCGCTTGATGGTAGGCATTATTATTGCCACCAAAGTTCTGGCCGTACTATTTCTGCTCTGCTATGCCCACTTGTCGCCCAGACCGCCAATTATTTTTCTTGCTGCAGTTGGCGACGGTTTTATGGGGGCTCTTCTGGCTCTGCTGCTCTATAAAGCCGGTCCCATGATTCCTAACTTCAGATAGTATTGAGTTGCTGATATTTGTTGTGAAATCAATAAATAACGGGGGGATGTTATGAAGAGTAGCAAAGAAATAAGCGTTGAACTTGGCCGTCGTCGTCCTTTTGACCGTATGTCAGCAACTCATCTGGAATGGCTTGTAAATCATCTTGAGCAGGTTGAGTTCAAAGAAAACGAAGAGATCCTTTTGCCCGGAATGCCATGCGTTGAACTGTTTTTCATTCACAAGGGAACAGTTCAGCTTGAGGCAATCGGGAATGCCACAGACGAAAAGAGAATACTGGCTGAACTGGTTGAAGGGGAATGCTTTCCTCTGGAAGCGCTGGAAGAAAGGCGTCCGGTATTTTCTACATTCCGGGCAAATTCAGACACAATCTGCTACCGCCTGACGATAGAAGATTTTGATGAACTAAAAAAGTTGAGTACTGTTTTCAGTGACTTTTGCAAATATCGCTCAGAAAGTTTCCTCGAACAGTCCCGTCGCGTCTATCGGCTCCATTTTTCTCACAAAAGCGATGAGCAGCAGCGGTTGAACACGCCGCTGTCAATTCTTATGAGTCCCAACCCGCTTACTGCAAAGCGTGGCGACCAGGTTCGGGCTATTGCTGCAAAAATGTATGAAAACGATGTCGATGCCGCTACTGTTATCGACGATGATAACGTTCCGGTCGGAATATTTACCATGCGCGATCTCCTGAAAAAAATCATAGTCCCCGGAGATGATCTTGATGTCCTGATAGAAACGGTAATGACGGAATCCCCACGTACACTCAATGTCTCAGCACTTGGTTATGAGGCTGCGCTGCTTCTTGCGGAAGCAGGTTTCCACCATGTTGTCATCGTTGAAAAAGGAAAACTGGCCGGGATTATAACTGAACGTGATCTTTTCAATCTTCAGCGTGTCAGCCTCAGCCAGCTTAATGCAGAAATAAACTCTGCAAACAATCTGGATAAATTGAAACGATGCAGCAACGATATACACCTCCTGGCTGAAAGCATGCTTATCCAGGGGGTGACGGCAGATCACATCACTCAAATTATCTCAAATCTGAACGATCAGATTATAACCAGAACGCTTGATCTTGAATTGGCGAAGGAGGATCTTAAAGATCTTAATGTCGCCTGGATCGCACTTGGTAGTCAGGGGCGCTATGAGCAGACCTTTTTTACCGACCAGGATAACGGAATTATTTTTGAAGTACCGGAAGGGCAGGATGCCGAAGCGGTTCGCGCCAGGTTGCTACCGATCGCCCAGCGTGTCAACAAGTCATTGGATGTTGTCGGTTTCACTCTCTGTAAAGGGAATATCATGGCAGGAAACCCCGAGTGCTGCCTAAGCTACAGGGAGTGGCAGATAAAATTCAACAAATGGATACAGGAGCCGACTCCGGATTCACTACTTAAGGCGACCATTTTCTTTGACTTCCGCCATTTATATGGTGTTGCCTCCCTTTCCGATCGTCTGCGTACCTGGCTTGCCGAGGCGGCTATAGGTCAGAAGCGTTTCTTCCACCTGCTCGCTGAAAATGCCAAGGAAAGAACTCCTCCGCTAGGGTTTTTCCGTGACTTCATTGTGGATGACGACAAGGAATTCCCGGGAACAATCGATATCAAGAAGAGTGGAGTAACTCTGTTCGTGGACGCTGCAAGAGCCTTTGCACTGGCGTCCGGTGTGACTCGCGGAAACACACGCGAAAGATTGATCGCTGCAGGAGATCTTCGTAAATGGCCGCAGAGCGAAGTCAACGCCTGGGCTGACGCATTTTCGTTTTTACAATCTCTTCGCATCCGTCACCAGTTCGAGCTGATGCAGAACGGCAGCCAGTCTAATAATCAGATCAATCCGTACGAGCTGAACCAGCTTGATCGCAAATTTTTTCTGGAATCGCTCAGGCAGGCCGGAAAGCTGCAGAAACAGCTCAGTATGGATTTTGGAATGGGGATGTAAATAATAGTGGTGTCTGCCTTTGATTTGTAACAAAGCAAAAGAGGCTGGTTAAATGAGCATAGAAACCTATCTGGCAAACATCACAACGCTCCATAAAACCGGAATCGCCAGAGAGCACAGCTATCGCGGTGATTTGCAGACGCTTCTGGGGAGTATTCTGAAGGATCTGCTTGTTACCAATGAACCGGCTCATATTGAGTGCGGCGCACCGGATTACATCCTGACTCGCAAAGGAATTCCGATTGGTTATGTTGAGGCCAAGGATATTGGTGTCAATCTTGCCGATAAAAAGCTGAAAGAGCAGTTTGATCGTTACCGCAATGCTTTAAATAACCTGATAATCACCGACTACCTGACGTTTCAATTCTACAAAGATGGCGAGCTTGTCACCAGCATCGCCATTGCCGATTTCAAAGACAAGAACATCGTGCCGAAGCCGGATAATTTTTCCGAATTTATTTCCCTGATAGAAAACTTTTCCCACAGAATCACCCAGAGTATCAAATCACCGGCACACCTTGCCGTGATGATGGCGGCAAAAGCCAGGCTGATGTCTGTTGTCATTGAATCGGCATTACACAGTGACGATGAAACAGAACTGAACAGCGGCCTCAAAGCCCAGGTATCAGCTTTCAAAGACATCCTTATTCATGATATTTCCAACACCGCTTTTGCTGATATTTATGCCCAAACCATCTGCTATGGCATGTTCGCCGCCCGTTATCACGACCCGACGCTTGACAATTTCAGCAGACAGGAAGCGGCAACCCTGATCCCGAAAAGCAATCCGTTTTTGCGTAATCTGTTTCAATATATTGCCGGATATGAGCTGGATAGCCGTCTGGTCTGGATTGTTGATGAGCTGGTGCAGATATTCAACGCAACGGATGTTGCTGCCATTATGCGCAACTTTGGTAAAAGCACCCGCCAGGAAGACCCTGTTGTGCATTTTTATGAAACTTTTTTGGGTGAATATGACCCGAAACTGCGGAAGGCGCGTGGCGTCTGGTATACGCCGGAACCGGTGGTCAATTTTATTGTCCGCGCCACTGATGAAATTGTTAAAACATGCTTCAACCTGCCAAAAGGCTTGTCAGATACCAGCAAAGTCAAGGTTATGGTTGATACCGGGGCAACTGATAAAAAAGGGCAGCCGATAAAGGTTGAAAAAGAGCTGCACCGCCTGCAAATTCTTGATCCGGCAACCGGTACTGGAACTTTTTTGGTGAGCGTTGTCCGGCATATTTATGACAGCTGTTTTGCCACCATGCAGGGCATCTGGCCCGGATATGTCAAAGAGCATCTTATCCCCCGCCTGAACGGTTTTGAATTGCTGATGACCAGCTATGCCATGGCTCATCTGAAGCTGGATATGCTGCTTTCGGAAACGGGGTGTAAACCTGGCACAAACAGTACGGACCGTCTGAAAATCTATCTCACCAACAGCCTCGAAGAACACCACCCCGACACCGGCACTCTGTTTGCCAGCTGGCTTAGTAATGAAGCCAACGAGGCCAACCATATAAAACGTGATGCGCCGGTGATGATCGTCATGGGTAATCCACCTTATTCCGTAAGCAGTAGCAATAAAAGCGAGTGGATTCAGGACCTTTTGCAGGATTATAAGGTCGGTTTGAATGAGCGCAATATTCAGCCGCTTTCGGATGACTACATCAAGTTCATACGTTTTGGGCAGCATTATGTCGACAAAAATGGCGAAGGTCTTCTCGCTTATATCAGCAACAACAGCTTTATTGACGGCATTATTCACCGCAAGATGCGGCAGAGTTTGCTGGAAAGTTTTGATCAGATTTACATCCTTGATCTCCATGGCAACAGCAAGAAGAAAGAGAGTGCGCCTGATGGCGGCAAGGATGAAAATGTTTTTGATATTATGCAGGGGGTCAGTATCAACCTGTTTATCAAGAGTGGTAAGAAGCCCAAGGGTGAATTGGCGCAGCTTTTTCATCATCAGTTGTATGGTAAGCGGGATGTAAAGTATGAGGCGTTGAACCAGGGATCTTTGGCAAATATTCCGTGGCAGAAGCTGGAGCCGAAAGCACCGGAATTCTTTTTTGTGCCGAAGGATTTTGGCGTAGAGGTGGAGTATAAGAAGGGGTTTAGGCTTGAAGAAATATTTCTAAAAAATGTTTCTGGCGTAGAGACCAAAAGAGATTCTCTCTTTATTGATTACGACAAAAAACAATTAGCAGACCGTATATCAAGTCTTTTAAACGGACAATTTTCACGTCAAGAGGAAGAAAGGTTAAATATAAAAGATTCGTCGTCATATTTATTAACGTCAAAAATAAATAAATCTAAATATTGTTCGACACATATCATTAAATGTAATTACAGAGTATTCGATGATAGATATATATATTACGACAAAGATTTGTTAGGGCGTCCGTTTTACTCTGTTATGAGGCATTTACTTAATAAAAACCATGGCCTGATAGTTTCTAAACAACAAAGTTCTTCTGATTTTCAACATTGTTTCATGACCAACATGATCACAGATCGTAATTCAATTTCACTTCAAACTCGTGAGGCATCTTACCTTTTTCCTCTCTACCTCTACCCCGACACCCCCGATCTGGTTACAGGAACAGACCGCACACCTAATCTGAATATGGCGATTGTTGGGAAAATTGCTGGTGAGTTGGGGTTGACGTTTGTTGCGGAAGAACCTAACCCCCTCCCTAACCCTCCCCCGCTGGGTGAGGGGACTAAAAGCTTTATTTCCGGTTCTACTCCTCCACCCAGCGGGGGGAGGTTGGGAGGGGGGAGCACCTTCACCCCGCTTGACCTGCTTGACTACATCTACGCCGTTCTGCATACCCCGCATTATCGCGAAACCTACAAAGAATTTCTGAAAATAGATTTCCCGCGAGTGCCCTATCCATGCGATGTCACAGAGTTTTGGCGCTTGGTCGACTTAGGCGGTGAGTTGCGCCAGATTCATCTGCTGGAAACAAAACCAACACAACTCTGCATGTTCCCCGCAATCGGGACAAACATCGTCACCAAACCGCACTTTGAGGAAAACCGCGTTTATATAAACAGCGACCAGTATTTTGAAAATGTACCGCAAACAGCCTGGCAGTTTTATATCGGCGGTTATCAACCGGCGCAAAAGTGGCTGAAAGACCGGAGCGGCAGGACGCTGGATTATGAGGATATTGGCCATTATCAGAAGATTATCGCCGCCTTGCAGGAGACGGCGCGGATTATGGAAGAGCTGTAGGTCGGTGGGGAAATTATGAAAAAGAACATTCTCAGAATAACAATCTGCCTGATGTTCGTAACCATCTTTCTGTTGAATGCGGCCGGCATTGTGCGCCTGGATTTCATGCGGCAGCTTGAATTGTGGAGTTACGATCAGCGCCTTAATTTCACCTTGCCGGGTGGGCAGGACGAACGGATTGTTATTGTTGACATTGATGAGAAGTCGTTGGCAGAGGTCGGTCGTTGGCCCTGGAGTCGTAATGTTGTGGCGAAAATGGTGGATCAGCTTTTCGACCGTTATGGTGTTGCTGTTGTCGGATTTGACGTTGTTTTTGCCGAGCCTGATACCAGTTCCGGCATTCGGGAGTTGGAAGCACTTTCCAGGGGTGCGTTACGCAACAACGATGAATTCAGGAGTACTTTGGAAAAATCGCGGCACCGTCTTGATTATGATTCTCTGCTGGCTTCCCGTTTTAAAGGGCGCCCGGTAGTTATGGGATATTATTTCGCCAGCGATACTGGCGAAAAAAACCGTACATCGGGTGTGCTCCCTGAACCAGTTATAAAAAAGGGTGCTTTTGACAGCATCCGTTCAGCCATTCCGAAAAAAGCAGGTTATGGTTCAAATCTCGCCGTATTGCAAAATTCAGCTGCTCTGGCAGGACATTTCAATCCTGAGCCGGACCAGGATGGGGTAACGCGTCGCGTTCCGATGTTGCAGGAATACATGGGGGATTATTACGAGTCCCTTTCTCTGGCTATGTTGAGAGCCATGTTTGGTAATCCGCCGATAACGCCGGGCTTTCCTCCCGGCAGTGACAGTATTCTTGAATGGTTGCAGGTCGCTGATCTGCGAATTCCGGTTGACGCAGCAGCAAGTGCCTTGATTCCATATCGTGGCGGTAACAGGAGTTTCCCGTATTATTCCGCTGCCGATATTTTGAGTGGCGCAATTCCTGCCAAGGCGCTGGAGGGTGCAATTGTGCTGGTTGGAACAACTGCACCCGGGCTTATGGACTTACGATCAACTCCGGTTTCTGCCGTTTACGCCGGGGTCGAAATCCACGCTAACATGATTGCCGGTATCCTTGATCAGAATATCAAACATGCACCGAATTATACTCAGGGGGCTGAACTGGCCTCCTTGTTTATTGGCGGCATGCTGCTGACGTTCTGCCTCCCGTTTACCGGGCCACTGACTTCTCTGGCCCTTTCCGCCGCTTTGGTCTCTGTTTCGATTGCTCTTAATATGTATGCCTGGCGCAGCGGCATGGTTATGCCGCTCGCATCGCAAGTGCTTCTATTCCCGCTATTATATGCATTTAACGCCAGTTATGGTTTCCTGGTCGAGGCTCGTTCGAAGAGGCAGATAACAGGTCTTTTCGGCCAGTATGTTCCGCCGGAAATCGTCGGAAAAATGAGCAAAGATCCGCAGCATTTTACCATGGATGCCGAAAGCCGTGAAATGACAGTCCTTTTTACTGACGTCGTTGGCTTCACGACACTTTCCGAGTCTCTTGAACCAAAAGAACTCGCGCATTTGATGAATGAGTATCTCTCTGCCATGACCGCGATCATTTACGAGCATGGCGGTACGGTAGACAAATATATCGGTGACGCGATCATGGCTTTCTGGGGCGCACCTATTGCGAATCCAAATCACGCACTGCACGCCATTCAGGCAGCACTTGCCATGCAGGAGAGAATGGTTTTGCTGAGACAGGATCTGGTGGCAAAGGGGATGCCGGAAATGAAAATCGGAATCGGTGTGAATAGTGGAATAATGAGAGTCGGAAACATGGGCTCCTCTTTCAGGGTTGCATATACGGTAATGGGAGATGCGGTTAATCTTGCATCGCGTCTGGAGGGACTAACCCGTCAGTATGGTATCTGGATTCTTGCCGGTCAGGAAACTCAACGTCTTGTATCTGACATTGTCTGGCGAGAGCTCGATCTTGTGAGGGTAAAAGGAAAAAATGAACCGGTAGCGATTTTTGAGCCATGCGGAGATAAAAACAAACTTGATAAAACAGATTATGATAATATAGAAAAATTCAATATCGCTCTTACTGCTTACCGTGCTGCTGAATGGGGATCAGCTGAATCTGGCTTTAAGCAGTTAGCTGAACGCTATCCTGAGCTTTTGCTATACAAACTATATCTTGATCGCACAGTTAAATACCGTCAGAATCCCCCACCTGAACCGTGGGATGGTGTCTGTACCTTTACCACCAAATAATATGAGGTTGTCATGATAAAGCCGCTTCTATTCTTTTTTGCACTTTTCATAATATTTTCTGCAAATCTGCACGCTGAAGAAACGCCTATTCCCCGTTTCGAAATAAGACGTTTCCTTCTTGAAGGCAACTCTATTCTTCCGTCAGCAACACTAACAAAAATATTTTCGAAATATACCGGCAAAGAGCGTGATTTCGGCGATGTCCAGAAAGCGATCGAACAGCTGGAAACGGCCTATCGCGCTCTTGGTTTTTCAATGGTTACGGTTATACTTCCAGAGCAGGAACTGACCGGAGGCATGGTAAGGCTTCAGGCGATAGAGCCCAAAGTGGCGGAAATAAAGGTTGAAGGAAACACGCACTTCAGCAGGGAAAACATCCTGAGAAGTGTGCCTACCCTTCAAACAGGTGTCTCACCAAAGGTAAATGCCATTTCTGAAAACCTGCGTGCCGCAAATGAAAACCCGGCAAAAAAAATGACACTCCAATTCATCCCGCAGAAAAATCCGGAAAATCTCCATGCCGAACTGCAGGTGAAAGACGAAAAGCCGTGGAAGTTTAATATCAACGGTGACAACAGTGGTAGTGACACAACAGGCCATTACCGAGCAAGCGTCGGTTTCCAGCATTTCAATCTGTTCAATCGGGATCATGTTGCAGCTCTGCAATACAGCACCTCGCCCGACCATATTGACAAAGTAAACATTTTCAGCGGTTCTTACCGCCTGCCATTTTACAAACTGGGCGACACTCTGGACATCTTCGGTGCGTACTCCAACGTTGACAGCGGCACCTCACAAATCTCCGGCACAGATCTTAAAGTGAGCGGCAAAGGGATTGTATCCGGTTTTCGCTACAACATGAACCTGCCAAGGTCTGGAGGATATGAACAAAAACTTATTGGCGGTATGGATTATAGGCTTTACGACAACAGCGCCATTATCCTGGGGAACGAACTGGCCACAGATGTTCTGGCGCATCCACTGACCCTTACATACGGTGGAGCATGGGTGACGCATCCGCTTTCTGCGGATGGATCTCTTGGGCTTTTATACAACATCCCTTGGGGCAAGAAGGGTGAAAAGAGCGACTTTACCGCTACCCGTAACGGCGCGGACGCTGACTATCTTGTCATGCGCTATGGACTTAACTTTATGTACCGCCCTGGACAAGACTGGATTATGCGACTTGCCACTAATGGTCAATACTCTCCGGATCGATTGATCTCCGGAGAGCAGATCGGTTATGGCGGTTCAACAGTCCTGAGGGGTTACGAGGAGCGGGAAGAATCGTGGGATAACGGGATAAACGGCAGCTTCGAGTTATATTCACCTGATATTGCCAGGCTTATGAAAATTCCTAAAACGCAATTTCGGTTGCTTGGCTTTTTTGATGCCGGCACCGGTCATAGTACTCGTCCAGAGCCTGGCGAATTTAGCCGTAATGATTTAGCAAGTGCCGGACCGGGCTTGCGACTTGGTTTTGGGGATATCTTCAGCTTTACAATTGACTGGGGATTTGCCCTCAATGATTCAAATAAAACAAAAAGTGGCGACAATGCTTTTCACTTCAAAGGGCAGTTGTCGTTTTAACCCGTGGTAGTTCTAATAACACAGAGCAACGGAGCAGCTGAGAAATCAAGTTTTTCAAAAGAAACAGCATTTAGCAAAAAGTAAGTTTCAAAAAGCTTCTTCTTGTTTTTACTCCGTTGCTCAGTTGCTCCGTGTTTCAAATGTTTTTGGTTTCAACCAGTTTTGAAAGACACGAAAAAGGAAAGCTTCTATGAATAAAGCCTATCGTTTGGTCTGGAACAGAGCCAAAGAAATCTGGGTAGTTGTCGCGGAAACTGTCAGAGGCAAAGGTGGAATACCTTCTGTAACCATAACTGCCGCTGCCTCTCTCATCCTTTCCGCTGCATCAACTCACGCCCTGCCGACGTCCCCCCATATAGTCAACGGCACCGCCGCAATCAGCACCAGCGGCAACGCAATGACAGTAACCAACTCCGCCAACGCCATCATAAACTGGCAGAGCTTCTCCATAGGTCAAAACGAAAGCACCCGCTTCGTACAACCAACAGCATCAAGCGCCGTACTCAACCGAGTAACCGGCGGCGACCCCTCAAAAATACTCGGCACTCTGCAATCCAACGGCAAAATACTCCTCATAAACCAGAACGGCATCCTGTTTGGCACCAATGCCAGAGTTGACGTAAACGGGCTAATCGCCTCAACCCTCGACATAACCAACCAGGACTTCCTCGCCGGAAAAATGAACTTCACCGCCGGATCAATCGCCGGCAGCGTAGAAAACCAGGGAACCATAACCACCCCTGGAGGAGGTCAGGTATACCTGATAGCCCCTGACGTAACCAACAGCGGAATCATCACATCTCCCAACGGCGATATCCTTCTTGCTGCCGGTAAAGAAGTGCTGATAGTCGACAAAACCAACCCTGAAATCGCCATGGTAGTCAGCGCCCCAGAAAACCAGTCAATCAACCTAGGCACCCTTGTAGCTGATGCAGGTAAAATCGGATTATACGGCGGCATAGTCAAACAGTCCGGCAGAGTCAGCGCTGACAGTGCTGTTTCTGAAGGGGGAAAGATTTTCTTCAGATCTACCAGACAGACTGTCCTTGATCCAGAAAGCAATATCAGTGCTGACGGGATAGACAAAGCAGATGGCGGGAAGGTGATTGTCTGGTCGGACGGTGATACGCAGGCAGCCGGAGCCATCAGTGCAAGAGCCGGAAGTGAAGGGGGCAATGGCGGTTTCATAGAGACATCGGGAAAAACGATCGATTTTTCGGGAGTAAAGGTTGATGCTTCTGCAACCAAAGGAAGTGCAGGGCTCTGGTTGATTGACCCGAATGACTTGACAATTGATGCAGCAGGAGCAGCTTCTCTTGCGTCGGCGCTTGATACCGGGGTGTCTGGCACGAGTACGACTGTCACTCAGGATAGCGGGGCGTACGGTGTATTGAATGGGTCTGGCATTGGTTATTTAACTGTAAATAGCCCGATTAGCTGGACAAAACCGAGCACCCTTAGCTTGTCATCCACCAGCAATATGTTTATCAATGCAGCAATAACAGGAACGGGAGTCGGTGGGGGAGTGACCGCGATATCAGGCCTTGATATAAACATAGATGCTGCCATAACGACAAATAGCGGGGCTATAAGCTTGACTGCGGGAGATGGTGGGAACAAAGGAAATATTGTTACCTCAGCTATAGGTTCTCTATCAACGACTGGTAGCGGAGGCACCGGAGCTAACATTAGTATGAATAGCGGAGGGATTTTCGGTTTTTCTGATATTTCCACTTCTGGAGTAATATCTGCGGGTGTTGGTGACGTTTCATTTGTTCCTGGCGATGGCAACACTAGCATAGCTGGATTAACATCCGGCAGGAATTTAACAATTTATGGTGCTACGGTAACCAACGTTGACTCTGTCATCGCTTCAGGAAATATTGATATTATTGCAAGTCAATTCAGCCATACCGGTGGTGGTGCACTTTTACGATCAACCGGTTTTTCAGGAATATTAAGTATTCAGGCATATAATAGTATCGATTTAACTGGGCCTAACTTTATTGAGGCGACGGGCGCTTCAGGCGCTGTAAAAATCAAGACAGATAATATTGCCGGAATGGCTGGGACTCCAACTATTCGGGCGACTGGACCAAACGGAATTGTAAGTCTGGAGCCTTACACAGCGGGCCGTACTATTTCGGTTGATGGCAGCAGAAACCTGGCAAACTTGAGCATCCTGAACGCCGAAACGCCATATTTTACAGCTGCCGGAGCCGTCAAACTGATTACAGGTGGCCCTATTACCTTCAATGCCGCAGCCAACTTTGGCACCAACAATCTCTCTCTGTCAGCCGCAGGCGCCGTCACTCAAACCTCTCAGATTACAGCTGCCGGCCTTGAGCTGCTTGGCACCGGATCTTATAACTTGCCCAACACAGGCAACAATATCTCCACGCTGGCCGGGAATGCTACGGGAAATATTTCGGTTACAAACGGTGCTATTGCCGATATTACTATCGGCACGGTAAACGCCACAAGTGGCTTGACCAGCGGCGGCGCAATTACAGTAAACAGTGAAAATGGAAATATTGTTGTTTCCAATGCGTCTGCAGGCGTAGACCTGAATGCGGGGAATGCTGTAAACCTTTCTGCAAATGGAATTGGCGGTGTTGTATCGCTTGCAGCAGGAGCAGCAGTGACTGCAGGAGGCGGTGTGACTTTATCCACCGCTTTGCAGGGGGGGAACATTACAACGGGCATCGGTAGTTCTGTCACCGCAATTTCCGGCAATATCGTACTGGACAGTCAGAATGCTTCCTCGTCTGTCGTCACTGCCGGGAATTACAGTGCGTCGGCCGGTAATATCACCCTAACTTCAAATTCTACTCTTGATTTGCGAGGCGGGACATTTACCTGCGGACCTTCAAATACCGTAACTTTCAAATCAACTTTAGGCGGCATTACCCAGACTGTAGCTCCTGTTACTGTCGGTCCGGTCGGTTCTGCCCTCCAGTTGACACCGGCAGTTACGGCAACAATATCTATGGGAGATTCGGGGAATAGCATTCTCTCCAACGTCAATGCCAGTGAGAATGCCGGATTGACATTGAAAAGCGATTCAAACGGCCTGAAAATTGACGGAGTTACTACTGCTTCGCCAGGCTCTGTAGATCTTGCCTCAGCAGGTAATATTACGTTGCTGGGAGATATTAATGAAAGCAATTCGGTCGGCAGCGTCACACTTAACGCCTTAGGTGGGAGCAGTATCTTAACCACAGCAGGCGCAGAGATATTTTCAAACAACATCAATCTGATGACAGCAGCTGGCGCAAGCGGTGGTATTGGCACAGCGTTAAATCCAATTATGACAGCGCCTATGTTAGGAATTGGAACCAGTGTCTTCAATATTGGTCAGTCCGCTGCAGGAGCGCCTTCCAGTGTCTATATTTCTAATACTGATAATGCCACTATTAGTGCGGTCAATTTAGCAGTAAACGCAGCTTTTGTATTTCATACGTTTTTAGGTCTAGCTGTAAATGCTGGCATAAATACAGGAACACAGGACATGACTCTCATAAGTGACACCGGAGCGCTTGCATTGGCTGGCTCACTGTCTGGCAATAATATTTTCCTGAAAAGTTCAACCACCATCAGCCAGACAGCAGGAGTAGTGACAGCATCAAACCTGGCTTTCAATGCGGGTGGCACAGTAGGTCTGAACAATTACAATTTGATAGGCACCGTGGCCGGCAGCAGCTCTACTGGAACAATATCCATAACCAACGACAAGTCCCTGATAATTGGCACTTTGAGCGGATCTGGTTATTCTGAAACAGGGCTTAAGTCGACAGCAACAGGCGTTGGTTCGGTTACATTGAACCTAACGAATACAAATATAGTCAACAGCCGCATTACTGACGGCGTGGCATCAGGCCCCGCTATCGTAACGCCAAGCCTGAATATATCAACGTATGGCGGAATTGCTTCTTCAATAGCGCCATTAGAAACTCAAGTCTCGACCTTAAGCAGTGGCAGATCTGGTGATCTATATATAAAAAATACAGGCGCTTTGACTACGAGTGCAGCCGCATTGGTACAATCCGCTGGTACAGTATCATTGATGTCTGATAGCTCATTGTCAATTGGTGCTGGCGGGGTAAATGCGGGTAGTGGAGTTGAACTAGGGAGTACTGGCAACCTGAATATTGGTGGGGCGGTTAGTTCCTCATCTCCTGGTAGTAATATAATACTCCATACAAGTGGCAATTTTATAAACAGTAGCAGTTTGACGCCCGGTAGTGGCGGCAGTTGGAAAGTCTGGTCGGCCGATCCTTCATTGGACACTCGTGGCGGCCTACTGTACGATTTCAAGCAGTATAACGCAACCTACGGAACAACAACGGTTCTAGGCAGCGGCAACGGATTTCTCTATTCCCTTGCTCCAACGGTAACAGCCGGTCTCACCGGAACTGTCAGCAAGGTTTATGACGGAACCACTGCCGCAACACTGACAGCTGCCAACTACACTGCCCCCAGCGGCTCTATAGATGGTGATACGGTACTGATAAACAAGCCAACTTCCGGAGTTTTTGATACAAAAAATGTCGGTTCCGGCAAGAGTGTTACAGTCACTGGAATCACAGTAGCCAGTGCAACAAACGGAGCCGCTCAGGTTTATGGATATAAAACTGCTAACGCTACTGGTGCCATTGGCAGCATCAGTCAGGCTGGATTGGCTATCACTGCCGACAATGCAGTAAAAACCTACGGGCAGACAACAACATTCGCCGGAACCGAATTCACTTCCAGTGGTTTGAAGAACGGCGAAACTATCGGCAGCGTGACTCTGGCAAGTGCCGGAGCTGCTGCAACTGCAAGTGTTAACGGATCACCGTATTCCATAACCGCCAGCAATGCCACCGGCGGCAGTTTCAGCCCGGCTAACTACAGTATTACTTACAACCCGGGTCTACTGACCATCAATCCGGCTGCATTAACAGTAACCGGCATTCTTACCGGCACTACCAGCAAGGTTTATGATGGCAGCAATATTGCCCTTCTGACTCCGGACAACTATTTGCTGAGTGGCTTTGTTAATGGTGATGGAGCGAGTGTTACCAAAACCGAAGGGGTCTTTGATTCTGCCAATGCAGGAATAAACAAGAACGTAACTGTTTCACTGACCGACAGTGATTTTTCAGCTACCGGCAATACCGTCCTCTCAAATTATACATTGCCAGGCTCAATAAGCGGTACGATAGGCACAATTTCCAAGGCGCCGCTAATCGTAAGCGCCATTGGCAGCAACAAAATATATGACGGCAACACCATAGCCACGATAAATCTTATCGACAACCGCATCGCCGGTGATCTTCTTACTCTCAGTAACACAGACGCCAACTTCATAGACAAAAACGTTGGCACCGGCAAAACCATCAACGTAACCGGCATCAGCGTAACCGGAGCTTCCGCCGACAACTATACCTTTAATGCCACAACAGCAACAACCGCTGACATATCCGCAAAAACACTAACCGTGAGTGCCACTGGCAATAACAAAATATATGCCGGTAACACTATAGCCACAGTAAATCTTGTCGATGATCGTGTCAGCGGCGATCTACTTACATTGAGCAACACTGGGGCTAACTTTATAGACAAAAACGTTGGCAGTGGCAAAACCGTCAATATTTCCGGAATCAACATATCAGGCGCTAACGCTGGCAATTACATCTTCAACACCACCGCAGTTACAACTGCCGACATAAGTGCAAAAAACCTCACCGTAAGTGCCATAGGCAACAGCAAGGTTTACGACGGCAACACCGCTGCCACGATAAGTCTTACCGATAACCGTATCGCCGGTGATGACCTAGCATTGAGCAGCAGAGCCGCAAACTTCACCGATAAAAACGTTGGCACCGGCAAAACAGTCAATGTTGCAGGAATCAACGTGACCGGGGTTGACGCCGGCAACTATATCTTCAACACAACAGCCGTTACAACCGCTGACATAAGTGCAAAAAACCTCACTGTAACTGCAACTGCCAATAACAAAATTTATGACGGCAACACCATTGCTACGATAAGTCTTACCGATAACCGTATCGCCGGTGATGACCTAGCATTGAGCAGCAGAGCCGCAAACTTCACCGATAAAAACGTTGGCACCGGTAAAACCGTCAATATTGCAGGAATCAATATAGGAGGTGGAGACGCCGGCAACTACACTTTCAACACCACTGTGACAGCAACCGCTGACATAAGCCCAAAAGCCCTGACTGTCAGTGCTACTGCAGATAACAAGATGTATGACGGCACCACCACCGCTTCGGTAAATCTTTTCGATAATCGTGTCAGTGGTGATATTCTTATACCCAGCAACAGAGACGCCAACTTTGCAGACAATAACGTCGGAACCGCCAAAACCGTTAGCATAACCGGCATCGACATAACCGGCATCGACGCCGGCAACTACACTTTCAACAGAACGGCAGAAACAACTGCCGACATAACTGTAAATCCTCTGTTTACTGTGGGTTCAAACAGCGAGTTGGTGAACGGAGTTCTTTCAACTGAAAACTCCCCGGTTGCACCTTTCGGGCTGGTCTTCCTGACTTCTGCACCCCCTTCCCTGGAGACCTGTATTGCTGATCCGAATGTTCCGGGTTGCGCTGAAGTACTCCCCTCATTGGCAACCTGTACGGCAGATCCAAGAATTTCAGGCTGTAGCGTAGTACTTGCAAACCGACACTCACCATCCGGAGATAATAATGGCAATTCTGCACCGAAAAACTACTGTAATCCTTAGCATCCTTCTAACCGGAGTTCTTCTGGCAAGCGCACTCTTTGCCGGTCAGCCCGCCACCGTAACGCACCTCTCCGGTCCGCTGGCGGTCCGCAAAGGAGACGGCACCGGCAAAGCACTCTCCATCGGTTCTAAGATTGACGAAGGTGACACTGTAGTAACGGAAAAACGAACCTACGCCCGCCTCAAATTCAATGACGGCAGCGAAGTCACTCTGAAACCGAACAGCCAGTTCAAAATCGACAAATTCAGCTATGACCAGTCAAAACCCAAAGATGACTCTGCCTCACTCAATCTCATCAAAGGCGGCCTCAGAACACTCACCGGTCAGGTCGGTAAACGCGGCAATCAGGACAGCTACCAACTTAAAACCCCTACCGCCACAATCGGCATACGCGGCACCATATACGACGCCGAATACTGTCAGGGTGATTCCTGCGGCAACATAAAACCTGGCCTCTATCTGGCAGTAATTGACGGAATAGTTGTAATAACGAACTCTGAAGGTGTGCAGACCACACTTCATGTAAAAGCCGGTCAATACGTCTATGTGGAGAGCCCCACAAAAGCCCCGGTAGTGCTGCCAGGCAAGCCTGGTATTCCATTTGATCCACCGGCAAATGTAGGGAACGGTGGTAACCAGGGGAGTCCGGGCGGAGGCAGTTGCGAAGTAAGGTAACCATCGTAATTAATAATAAGGCAATTTTTGTATGATGCGCTTTTAGGAAAATTTTTTAGGGGGTAGCACAGTGGACAGAGCAGGAATTCTCGTACGGGTGCTGGGAGATTACGGTCCATTTTCCTCCATGGGTAAAAGTATCGGATATCTGGTAAGCATCGGTAACAGCAGCTTTCTGGTCGATTGTGGTTCGCCGCTGTTTCAGCAGATTGGAGGGCACGGCCTCAAGAGCATCAAGGGGTTGATCATCACCCACTGCCATGACGACCATAAGCGCTGGTTTACCGATCTTTCGCTTTTTAACAGGTATGCTCCCGATATTCAGCATAAACTCCCTGTCTTTACCTCAGAAGCGATCAACTCCGAATTGCAGATTTCATCCGGCCCGGCGCTCAATACAAGCCTGAATATAGATTCCAAGACTGTTGTTGATCTTGAATATCATGAGTACATCGACTTTCGGGCACTGGGCCCAAAAGCAAAGTATCGAATTGTGGAGCAAGGCAGGGGTGATGGCAGCTATGTACTTGAGGTTGTAGATGTTCATGGTATGACGATTGGCCCGGATCGAGCCAAGATTGTTATAAGTTCAAAAAACGGCTCTCCGAGATTGCTTTTCAAGGATCCGGATTACAATGAATGGGTAGAGCCGGAGCTGTTTTATCCATTTTCATCGCAGATCTTTTACGAGGAAAATCAGAACTTATACGAAGATCCTGAAGGTTATACTATTGAAGCGATCAATGCACCGGTCTGGCACGGGGTTCCAAGTATCGGTCTGCGCTTTCGTACTGCGACAGAGTCACTGATTTTCAGCGGAGACACCTGCCATGATAAGGAGCTGTGGCAACAACTTCATACAGAGAAGCGCAGGCAGAAACTGGATGGGACTCCCCGGGAGTTTGAAGCAACTTCTGTCCTTTATGGCGACATCAATGATTACATCGAAAGGATCTGGAGCAACGAACGTTACAACGAGGCTGTTGTTGCTTTTGACGATGCAGTTGTCATACATGATATTGCAACACGCAAAAGTGTTGTCCATACGGACTATAAGCGATTGGAGCATACGGTATTAAACAAAGCGAAGACGATCTTGACCCACAGTCCGGACAAGATTACCTCTGAGTGGCCTCTGAGTAAGGCTGAAAAAACTTTTCTTATCAAGGGGAGAGCATTTAGCGAGATAGTTGGAGATAAGGTATTTCAGATGGATGCAGCTATATTTCATAAAGAGGAGGGGCGATATTTTGTTGGCTACAGGAATCCTCAAGGGAATACAGCCGTCTTTGAAAATGATGGAATACTCCATTTAGGCGGAGAGTGGGACATTGAAAAAGGTAAGGAGCTTTATCGGGTAGATCTTTATGAGGACATTGGTGGCAAATACCTTCCAACACTGGAAGATACCAAAACATCCCGTTATTTTGAACGCTCCGATGGCAGGGTTGAGCTGATTACCTGCATAAAAGATGGATCAAACGGAATTTTTGTGAATGATCTGCGTGGCGGGCTTTCAAACATTTACTAAAACCACTATTTCAGTCGGCCAAAACCTGACTTAGCGCAGCATCAATCTTATCAACATCCACGATAGTGTTGAAGCATGGGCCGAAGGGGCGCTCATTAAGTATGCCGATGACCGGAAGCGGATAGCAGTCTTTGATTCCAGAGGTCAAATCTCTTTCGCAGGCAACAGCTAAAACCAGTTTAGGTCGCTTTTCCACGATAACTTTTCGAGCCAGCGTACCTCCGGTGGCAACAGAAATATCCACAGCAAACTTCTTTCCTATGTCTACCAAACCCTTGATACTGCAGCGCCCACAGAGGATGCACTTGTGTACATCGCCCGTTACCTTGATTTCACAATCTGAAAGCTGGATGCAGTGCGGCAATAGAACCAGAATCCGATCCGGCTTTACCTTCATCCGCTGAGACGTAACCAGACTGTTGTTCATGGCAATAAAAGACTGCCTGATACTATCCTTGTCCAGACCAAATAATCGCCCAACCAGCTCAATTAAGGGTAATAGAAACTTTATTACAACCAGTCGCATGAAGCGGGTCAGAAAAATATCTTTGCCCAATGCTGTTGTCAGTACCAATAACCCGGTGCCGAGTATTGCAATACCGGAAAGTACAACCATGGTGATGCCGACAAGGTTTGGCAGATTCGGATGGATATTGGCCAGGCCCTGATTTGGAATCCACCACGCTAAAAAAATTACAGCGACCATAATCAGGCAGGTTACGCCCATTAACGTAACAAAGAGCCTTTTGCGTGGTGGTGTTGCTCCGGATGTTTCCTCGGTTCTGGTCACAATGGAGCTTCCTCCGGTTGCTCGCTGCCAAGTGCCGTACCGACTGAAACTGGGTAACCAGCCAGGAAACTTGAGCAGTCAAGCCGTTTCTTGCCTGAAAGTTGCAACTCCTGCAAAAAGAGAGAACCTTTCTGGCAGGCTACTTCAAAACTCCCTTTTGCTGCCTGTAAAACTGTGCCGGGTATTCCGGAGCCGTTGCCTTTACGGGTGCGAAAGATTTTCAACACCTGATCGCCAATTGTTGTACAGGCACCTGGCCAGACTGCAAGGCCTCGTACCTGATTGTGGATCTTGTTTGCGTCAGAATGCCAGTTGATAATGCCATCCTCTTTTTTCAGCATCGGCGCATAGCAACTGTCAGAGTTATTCTGCTTCTGAGGAACAAGGTCATTTGCTGCCAATCTATCTAGAGTGGCAGCCAGTAAATCCGCTCCCATAGAAGACATTCGGTCATGCAGAGATTGGATATCCTCGTTTTCATCAAGCGGAGTTTTTTCTATTAACAGCATATCGCCGGTATCGAGACCGACATCCATGAGCATGGTGGTAACGCCTGTTTCTGTTTCTCCATTGATAATGCACCAGTTAAGAGGTGCAGCTCCACGGTAGCGGGGCAAAAGAGAGGCATGTACATTTATGCAACCATGTGGTGGAATATCGAGCAGCGTTTTTGGAAGAATCTGGCCAAAAGCAACGACAACTATTACATCCGGTTTAAGATCGCGGATAATCTCGACAAAGGCTGGATCACGGACTTTTAGAGGTTGATATACCTGAATATTGTTTTTTTCGGCCAACTCTTTAACTGGCGGAGGCATCAGCTTTTGTCCGCGTCCTTTGGGGCGATCCGGTTGTGTGACAACTGCAACAATATTATCACCACGCTCTATGAGCTTTTGCAGAGTCGGACAGGCAAAATCAGGAGTGCCCATGAAAATCGTACGCCAGCTGTTCATCGCTTTTCCTCCGCAGCTTTGCGAGCTTTACGTTGGAACAGTTCACGTTTTAGAGCTGAGAGGTGATCAACGAACAGGATTCCGTCCAGGTGGTCGATTTCATGCTGAAACGCAATCGCCAGAAGGTCTTCCGCTTTCCATGTCTGCTCAATTCCATCAAGATCAAGGGCTTTTACTATCACGCGGGCATGACGCTTGACATTGGCCGCATAGTCCGGGACAGAGAGGCAGCCCTCCTCCTCGTACGCCTCCCCTTCAGAATGTGCAATTACAGGATTGATGGCTACAATCAGATCCGGAGGTTCATTTTTGCCGGATACATCCATAACGATAACCCGTTGGTGTACGCCTATTTGCGGAGCTGCCAACCCTATCCCTGGT
>CAJBRY010000425.1 GCA_903958085.1 uncultured Geobacteraceae bacterium | reverse complement strand
GTTAAGGTGATTTCCAATAAAGAATATACGGCCTTGATCATCGTTTCGGCCAGTTGGGTTTATTTCGTAGGGGCGAATACAAGATTTGCCCCTACTATTGCCTGATGGCGGCGATATACGGATAAATGCCTGTCGAAACTAATGATCAAGGCATAGAAAAAATCTGAATCAGACAATGGGGTATTCTTTGTTGGAAATCACCTTATGGGTCATGATACTACTCCCACGTCTTATTCTTGAACCCCAGAGTCGTAGCATTTTCTGAAATGGCTCGTTTGATTTCATCCGAGACACCTTCAGGGAAGTCGGCAATGATCTCCACGCTGACCTTAACGTTTGCCTGAGAGTCTCTGACCAGTACGCTGATGATCTCCTCGGCTATATCCACGAGGCGCATCTTGGCTGCTGCCGCATTTACTTCGGCTGTCCCAATGAATGTTTTTGACTTCGGAACAACTCTCTTTTCTATCTGGATTTCCGGCAGAGATGTTTTCTCAGCATCATCAACTTTGTCTGTGTATTCATTGATATGTTCGGCAACTTTTTCTGTTGCAGTTTTTATCGACTGTATTGATCGTGCTGCCTGATCCGCTTCGTATTTTTTCGCTGCTTCTATTTCGATAAGCAGAAGGGTGTCGTCCAACTGGATATTGGAATCACCAATCTTGAACCCATCAAAGGCCCCTTCGTGCTGACCGTATGCCGTACCATAGAAATCCCGTGTGACTGCACCCTTGATGATGGACTGCTCCAACACATCAAGTGTCTTCAGCCTTGGAAGGTAGAGGTAGCGCTGTGTATCTTCCCAGAACGTCATCGCCCCTATTGCCGGTTTATCTGCCTTCCAGTAAAGTTTTTTCAGCTCTGTGCGCAGGTGAATGGGAGACCATGTGGTTATAACCAGTTCGTTGTCCACACAGACCTTCTCAATCTCGCTGTAAAGCCCTGAACTACTCGTGTTTAACGCGGTTACTTCTATCTGCGGATTCGGATCGGTCGGAGTGGGCTGTGCCGGACAGAGAAACCATTTGTAGCATTCACGGGCCACACGCGGCAGCACATCCTCTGCTGTCTTCAATTCCTTCTTTGCCTGCTGTATCTGAAGACTATCCAGGATCAACCGCATCCCCTCAATATCCTCCACGATGGAGCCCCATGCCAGGGCGGTCCGGATACAGTCGTACAAACGTACCAGAGAGCCATGATCCGGGGCAAGGAAGAGGAGCCGATTGCCCCGGTAACGCGGTTTGGTCCCGTTGTTCCGGATATATTCCAAGACGGCGTTAAAGGATAATCGTGACTCTTCTTTGGAGTAACACTGATCTGGTGTGAGAAAAATAAGACGCAGTGAACTATCGTCCGGCACATCGGCATGAGGGGTAAAGATATGGACACCATCAAAAAACTTCGCTCCTGCAGCCAGCTTTTTAAGGACATCGGCCATTTTGCCACGCACTTCATTCCGGACGTCAAATCTTTTTTTCCGGTCTTCCATCTCACGTCGGAGATTTGCGCGGGTATCAAACCAGAATCGTGTGGTATCTTGAGCTTTGTCTCCGGAGCTGTTCAGGTAATGCAATCGGTCGGCCAAGCGGCTAAGTGCGTCGGCATAGTTTGAGGATGTCTGTCCTGGCTGGAGACAGCCAAGCAGAACACGAGCCCGGTCGAGTCCACGTATGCCCGGCTTTGCGGCGACAGAAGAAGGTGCACTACCGAAAAATATTGTGCGGGCAACACGACGGGCAGCATTTATCGCACCGAAACGGGGTTCCTTATTTTCAAGTTCAGTCGTTTCGGCCTGGTCACCATCTATGTCTTTTTCCAGAACTGCGTCCCAGCCTGCCGGCAAATAGTAGGTAAGCTCATTACGCGAACCACCGTCATACAGCGGCAGACTGCCGGGCAGTATCATGAAATCCTTGTTATCGTCCTTCCAAAGCCGGTAAATGACTTTTGCCATCAGTTTGAGAACGCCGCGAGTCCGCTGAAACCCGTCAATCGTTGACCAATCCTCAAAGAGCCGATCAAAGACTTCCGGATGGATCGGATACGCATGCATCAACCGATCAAAATACTTTGCTTCCTGGGTTTCGGTGGGAAGCTTGGAACCCTCGGCCACATAAGCATTAGCAAAGGCGCGGCAAGCTGTCTCACGTTCCTTCTCATCTCTCACCGGTTCAAACAAACGCCGCCGCACAATCTCGAATGCTTCTTCTGTGGCCACCGGTTTCCAGAGAAATTGAATACGCCCAAAGGTCTTTTCCAAAGCCCGGAGTGCAGCCACGCCGCGCTGACTGCCAGCCTCCACCTCTGATTCCGGCAGCGACCCAAGAAGTATGGCATTGGGCACAAGTTTGGTCGCTTCGGTCAGGGCCTGAAGGAATGAGAGATTACTATCGAAACTGCCACCGCTCAGAGGCTGGCCGTCCTGAAACTGCCGGATATAGGCTACAAGCTCGTCAATCAGGATGACACAGGGGGCATATCTCTCCAGCAGAGTCTTGAGTACATCCTTTCCCGGAGATGTCCCGGTTGTATCGGCACCCTTGACCAACCCAAAACCGTCTTCCCCACCAAGCTGCCATGCCAGTTCCCCCCACAATGTCTTGATAACCTGAGAGCCACGTTTCCACGATTGGCCTGGGGCATGAGCGCTTCCATCCAGAACTGCGACATGGGCCTGCGGCACATCCATAACGCCAGCATGGTCAATCAGTGCCGGGATACCTGCCAGATCGCCCAACGTACAGCTCCGCTTAGCAAGATGATAGACAGCCAGCATGGTATGGGTCTTGCCGCCTCCGAATGCAGTCTGGAGCTGGATGACAGGTTCTCCACCTTTGCTGTTCAATCGCCGCGCCACCTGGATGAGCAGAAGGCGCATGCCTTCGGTTATGAAGGTTCGCTGAAAGAAAGCCGCAGCATCCTGATACTCTTGCGAAGCCTTGCCGGTGTTGACAGCGGTGATGTCGGCGGCAAATTCCGATTGCTGAAAGGTGCCTTTCAATACGTCGGGATGGGGTACCGCTATTTCTCTCCACGGTTTCATTGGTATGCTCTCCTGTTCAATGTCATGTCGCTAAATCAGACCAACTTGCGTCAATTTGCTCGGAGCTACAACAGATGCGGATTCGATTCCGCTCCAACTGGTAATCAATTCATTATAGGCACGGGCATCCTCTGCCCATCCCTGACGTTCACACAGGGTGTAAAGGCGATAAGCCAACTGGCGCACCGATTCCCCCTGGCTCTTTACATAAGACAACAGCCGACCAGCCGCGGTCTCACCATCCTGTTTCAGTGAGCGGATCAAGTGGTGCAGTGTTTCCCATATCGGGTTGCGGGTATCTGTTGTTGGATCCCAATCAGAGGAATATTCAGACCATTTGAGGAGCCGGACATTGCCGCCACCGCTTTCAATAATTCCGGCGTTTGCCACACCGTCAACACTGGTTCCCTTAGCGCGAGAGAGCGTGTCGGCATCACCAAAACGGCCGGCACTCCAACCATTCTGCTCAAACCAGTGGAGACAGAATCGCGTATCGGCATCAAAGTCATCCTCAGCCAGAAAGCGATTGATGAGCTGAAGTGCAGTGTGGACAGTCATTGGAGAACCATCGGCTTCCAGAACTGAGGCATATTTGGTGAAGACCGCCATTCCTGGTCCGATGATGGCCTGTGAAAGATCCACCGGTGCGACAGGTGAAACATCATTACCTGATCCTTTTGTCATCTCATCCAGGGCCTCAGGGAGTATGGCGTTTAATTCTCGAATATATTCCCGGCGGGAAATGGTATGGGCATCAACGACTCGCTTGCGACAGACCAAGACAATGCTGGATGCGAGGGCATTACTGTCTTGGTTTCTTTTTCGATTTTCACGTTCAGTACGAACTGGCCAAGTACCGGTTATGGCAAAGCCTGCTCGAATCACGGCGTCAAGAAAGGTCTCCCATCCCGAATTGGAAACACCATTGACGCCATCGCTCTCGGTTTGTTTGAAGGCGTAGTAGATTGTGACAGGAAAGGCCGGATGTGACTGCTCGGCTAAGCGTTGCATCGCCTGCGTCATGCCATCGAGGAAAAACGCCTCGGCTTCCCCTTTGCTGCCATGACGGTATGCCGTGGCCACCAGCTCCTCCGCCTTGGGCACGGCAAGCGTGGCGAAGAGATCGGGGAAGACCGGCTTCAAAGATCGGCGCAACCAGACATAGAAGAAATCCGACAGGTCGGCGTAGCCAATGTTATCATAGTAGGGCGGGTCGGTAGAGACAATTTTATGTGAACTCTGTGTCTGTTTAGATGCATCGGCCTGGGACGCTACGCCCGGCATGACAAAGAGCGCAGCAGTAGACAAAATGCCAGCAACCGTATTAGCGAGCATACTCTCGAAAGATCCGCTTGGTCCAGCCACAATGTTAGCCTCTGCATAGTCCCAAGTCATCGACAGTGCCTGCCTGCCAAAAGTATCGCCAGGACACTCTACCGTAATCTTGAATGTACAAAGAGTACTGGCGCGATTGCTTGTTTTACTAACCGCAAACGCTAAATACACACTCACAGCATCTGCATAAGCCGTGGCTTCGAGACCACCGTCATCCAAACCTTGACAATCATCATTCATGCCGGAAGCCAATGCGTCAGTTTTTACCTTCTCTCTCGCCTCTTGCACCAAATCGGAGAAAGTCGTTAACGCCTTTAGTTGACGGGGGGTGAAGAGATCACGCCACTGCTTCATTCCGTATTCCTGAATACGGAAACCGAGTGCTTTTTGGGGAAGATATGTTTCCAGAACATCCAGAGGGTTAGCGCTGAGTGCGACAGCTTCCATCTCTGGAGTTGGTGTGAGGTAGACACGTCCACGATCTCCTTCGGCAACAATTGCCATTAGTCGTGCGCCCATTCTCCCATCCTTTGCCTCCTGCCGCAGGTACTCGAAAGGCATCGGCGTTCCAGACATTAAACAATAAAAACTGCTACCGCTGCTACCCAATTTTGTGCCACGCTTCGTAGTCTCGACATCCTGAGGCATGCCCACTTTCACAGTGAAGCGATAGCCTCTATCGTCAATAACCGGCTCAACATATGCAACCTTTCCCGCTTTCGTGGAAAGCATAAAGGTCGATGCAAGTGGTACATCTACCATCGCAAAGGCTGGGTTCGGACTCTTCACCGTTCGAGTCCAGAGCCATGCTATAATGGTAAGTTTCTTGCCCACGTATTTATCCAAATCCGATCTCTCTTTCACAATTTCTGCAGTAATTTCGACCTTTGGATAAAGGTGGCCTATGCGCTTTTCGGCCTCGTCTCTCATCCACTTTCCGTAATATCGAATATCTTCGGCAAGCCCGGCAACGCCTTCCCAGAAGTTTCCCAAAGCAGAAGACTGGACATTAGAACTATTTAGGACTTTAAGATTTCTGCCCTGAACTTCTACAACCTGGCTTTGCTCCATGGAATGCACCGGCGGTTTACCGGCAAATTTCGGCGGAATTTCGATCATTGCCTTGTTAATGAGTACTGCCACAGGGTTCAGATCACTGGCATAGGCTTCCAGACCGAGCCTCTGTGCCTCCAGAGGAATGGCTCCTCCACCGGCAAAAGGGTCATGGAAGGCAGGGAGCTTTTCTGGGTTGAACAGCTCTGTAGCCTGAGGATGTTCCTTGTTCAATTCACATACCTCACGCCATGACTTGCGGATCTCGGCACGGGCACGTTCCAGAACCACTTCATTCGTGGTATTCTCCCACAGCACCAGGTCTTCAATAATCTTGAAAAGCCGCTTGCGGCTGGCAGCCCACGAAGCCTTGAGATGGCTGGGGGGAATCTCCCCAGGATGTTCCATCTCCCATTTCCACGAAGGGTCGTTCACCATCTGAGAAAAGATAACTGCCCGGGCTGCTGCCAGAGGACGCCTCGCCCACCATAGATGCAACGTACTGGGGTGTCCGTGTCTGATAGACTTCTCATGTGAACAGGCGACATTGATGATATCCAGCGGCAGGGCAACTTCGATGAGCTTCTTGGGGGATTTAACGGAATGGGTCATTGAGAATCCTTGTTGTTAATATTTTTCATATCTGCATCGCCATCTTCAGGAGCCCCTGTACATCGAAATTGCTGGAAGACACATTCCAACCTGGTTCCGAATCAAACGGGTTCCTTATGTAATGCGGTCCATCGACCTGATCATCCTCGCCCACCAGTACAATGGCAAGAACAAACTTTTCAGCCTGGTTAAGTGCATAGAGCATTTCATTACGGGATACGGTGATTGTGCTTGCACCTTTTGCCCGTCCCTTTATTTCAATATGCCGGGATTCAGGCTGTTTACCATCAACAACAGGCGGATAAGAGGTTATGTCCCATCCGCATTTCTGGACTGATACATCCACCACCGTGCAGCCACGGGACTCTTCTGCCCGGCGGACTGCATCCATGGCGATTCGTTCTATCCGGCTGCGGGCGGCGGCATCGACACAAAAGGTTGCACCGGCATCGGCAGGCACTTCCCCTTTCAAACAGCGAAGCAAACCAGCAGGAACTACCAGCGCTCCCCCAAGGGCCACGGGCGTGGCTGAGGTGACGTGGCGCATGGACTGTAATTCTTTCTTTCTTCCTTCAAGGCGTCCTTCCAGGTCCGAAACAGTTCGACGGGCATTCTCCAGATTGAGGCGCACATCTTTTCCGGCTTCCTTGTCTTCCTTGAGCTTGAGCCAGCGGTCGGACAAAAATGCAATTTCCTTTGTAAGACGCTCATGGACTGCTGCAAGTGTTTTATCTACATGGGCAATACGTCGTCCGGCGACCTCCTGATGATGTTCCGGCACCAATGTGGCGGCGGCAAGGGCAAGGGCGCGTTGTTCCTGGTCGGCACATATCCAGGGAGCGGACAGCAGATCATCAAGCAAAGGGCTGTCGGCTGGTGAGAGAGCTTCCAGGTCAAGGTGTGGAGCCCAACCAGCAAAAGACATGGAGCCATCAGGTGCGACTTTTACAAATTGCAGCCTTTTAGATAGCACCTGTCCATCACCGGACTTGATTTCATGGGTCAACATAAAGAGCAGATGGGGCACATCGCCATCATCGGCAGGGTCGATAAAAATGGCACCCTGCCGGAGAAGGTTGCTGTGCTTTTCCAGTATTATGTCGCTAATGGCAAGCATCAGCGGGTGTCCAGGATGAAGCATGTCAGCAAAGAGCGCACCCGGTATATCAAGCGGGCGAACAGCTTCACGCGTAAAGCAGACACGCTCGTAGCACCTTACCACGGGAGAAAGTTCACGGCGGTTGCGTCCGGTGATGAGTCGGTCCCTTTCCCGAATGGAGGCTGGAACATGGGTAATCTCGAAGCGGGCTGCCTCTCGGGAACGTATTGAACCACCCAGCGACTCAAAAGCCTTCATGAAGAAGGATCGGACGAAGTATGGCTGGAGACGGCGGGCCTCGGCTTTTTCCATCTCTTCTTTCACTGAAAAGAGTCTTTCGATGGTCATGCTCTCCTGCGCCAAAGCATTGCGTTCGAGGATGGTACGGAGGTGGTCATGGTCAAGGGCATTTTCTATCCGCTGGCCGAGACGGGCACGAACTTCGGGCTGATCACCATAGCGAATCGCCTGAAGAAGCAGATCCTTGAGGCTGATATCCTCAAAAACTTCACCCAGAATATCGAACACACGGCCTTTGAGAGCATCGCTTTCCACCCGTAGTTTTTCAAGAAGCCGGAAATATACGTCACCTTCTCTTGTTTGCTTGGCGACAAGATTCCAGAGGTGACAGACTTCATGCTGGCCGATACGGTGGATACGGCCAAATCGCTGTTCCAAACGGTTGGGGTTCCAGGGCAGGTCGTAGTTGACCATCAAGTTGGCGTTCTGGAGATTCACGCCTTCGCCTGCCGCATCTGTAGCTATGAGGATACGCACTTCCGGGTCTGATCTGAACAGGGTCTGAAGGCGTAGGCGTTCATCCCGTTGGGTGCCACCATGGATGGTAACGATGGCGTCACTATTGCCCATTACTCCGGCGATCTTTTGGTACAGGTATTTCAACGTGTCGCGATGTTCGGAAAAGATGATGATCTTGCGCGGTCGGCCGCCGGCATCTCGCATGGCCGGATCGTTTTGCAGAATACGGGAAAGCTCATCCCATTTGCGATCCTGTCCGGAGTTAACAACCGCTTTTGCCCGCTGTTCCAGCCCGGCCAAGATGATGATTTCCTGCTCCAGTTCGGTGATGGTCTGGGAGGCAGTGGCCTGATCCACCAGGGTTTCTTCAAGGGTCTCTTGTTCCACTGCACTCAGGTCGTCATCATCTTCGGGAAGGTCAATCAGGGTCTCGATTTGCTGGCCGCGAATGCCTGATTTCTCTTCATGGACGCGGCTTTCAAGACGTTCCTTGCGTCGTTTGAGAGACTGAAAGATGGCCTCCGGGCTTGATGCAAGGCGGCGCTGAAGGGAAGTAAGCGCGAACCCGACAGAACCCTTGCGCTTTCCACCAAGCTGATCGGCTTTTCCCATCTCGTTCTTAACGTATTGCGTGACGGATTCATAAAGTTCTAACTCTATGCCCGACAGGGTGTAGTTGACCGTGTAAGCTCTGCGTTCCGGAAAAAGCGGGGTACCGTCGAACTTCACCAGTTCTTCCTTTACCATGCGTCGCATCAGATCGGAAGTATCCACTTTGTGGACACCATCGCGGAACTTGCCACAGAAGCGGTCGGAGTCAAGCAGCGACAGAAAAAGCTGAAAATCCTCTTCCTTGCCATTATGCGGCGTAGCAGTCATCAACAGCAGGTGGCGGGTAAATTTACCAATCTTTTCAGCAAAATTGAACCGCTTGGTGCGCCTAATCTCATTGCCGTAAAAGTGCGCTGACAGCTTATGGGCTTCATCGAATACGACCAAATCCCACGAAGCGCGACAAAGCTTCTCCTGCAACTCCTCATTACGCGACATTTGGTCGAGACGGACAATGAGTTGATTGTGGTCTTCAAAGGGATTAACCCTGGACGAAGCTGTTTCGAGTTCTTTGGAGTAAATTGGGAACACCAGACCGAATTTCTCAGAAAGTTCATCCTGCCACTGCTCCACCAGACTTCCGGGACAAACGATGAGGACCCTGCGGGCATCGGCCCTCATAAGGAGTTCACGAATATAAAGACCTGCCATGATGGTTTTGCCTGCGCCGGGATCATCGGCCAGGACATAGCGCAAAGGCTGGCGCGGCAGCATGGATTCATAGACGGCAGTTATCTGGTGAGGTAGCGGATCTACATTGGAGGTATGGACGGCCATCATCGGATCGAAGAGAAAGGCAAGGTCAATACGCTTGGCTTCTACGGCAAGCTTGAAGGCTTCTGCGTCACCATCAAATGCCCAGGGGCGTTCCTTGGTGGCGATGGCGATACTGCCTTCTTCGGCCCTGCTCAACAGACGTTCCTTGAGAGTGCCGTCAGCCGTCTTGTAAATAACCTGGACAGCTCCATCATCAAACGGAACCACAGCGATAACCGTTGCAACTGTCGAAGGTTCAAGGCCAGTGAGTGAGGAACCTGGTTTAATATCCTCTATGAGCACGAGTGTCCTTTATTAAAGATTGAAGTGTTTATCCTTTACTGTCAGCCATAAGCGCTCCCAATTATCTATCTTTAGCGGCTTTGCTGAAACGCCAATTCCTGCCTACTTGCTAAGCAATCGTCTATGCAGTCATTTATTCTTCATTTCTTCATCACATCGATTTCAATCTGATCGGAAGCGAACTGTCCTCATTATTACACTGCTTACGTCGCCTGAGCAATACTGTATCCATGGTTGTCAAACCAAACCCATTACCTTATCAGCCCATTCCTTAGCAGATTCCTTGGAAATTTGTAAATCCCCATCATGATCACCGGTAAACGTAATATTCTCAGGTCGGTTTGTATTGAGGATGTGGGCCTTTTTAGAAGATAGATGTTTTATTCCGAGACATTTCCGCAATTCGTTCAGGCGAACCTCATAGGTGTCATGGCCTGCAATCTGTACCAAGGCAAAGTAGATGTGAACTTCACGATCACCACAAAAGCTAAGACCTTTTGTGATGTGTTCAAGCGATCCTGTTCTTGTACTCATGACCATTCCTCCCTCAGTCCATCACTTTTAAGATAACCTTTAAAAATAAAATTGTGGACGGGATATTTTTACCGAAAAACAATATAAGTATTAAGATTAATTGAGTTTTATAAGGCGTTAAACTATTTCGTCACAAAACAGGTTTTAGGCGTTACACTATTCGTAACTTAACAAACGCCCAGCTAAGTGGCACACAACCACGCGCAACCAACCTCAATAAAGTCACTAAACATCACGCGTGGTTGCTTGTCAGCTTGAGCGATTTGTTGTGCAGTTGGTTGGTCGACGAACATCGGGAAGAATCGTCTCGCCTTACATATGCTGGCAAACCTTTAAATACCGACCGACTCACCCCAGCAGCACAACTGTAAGCAATGCGTATTTATAACCTTGATACCAACACTTGAATGGCCTCTTTACAAAGTTGTCTTTGGTCTTTCGATACCTGAATTCTTTCTCCATAAACTTGGTATTCATGCTTATCCATTTTGCTCAAAGGTATTCCTTTGTTTGCAGCAACAACACCAGCACTATTGAAATCTCGCAATTCTACACTGAATTCATTCTCGAACTGATTTTGGTCGCATATCTCTGAATCTGTAGC
>CAJBRY010000424.1 GCA_903958085.1 uncultured Geobacteraceae bacterium | reverse complement strand
CAGCTTTTCCATCATCAACTTAATGTTAGTGCCGCTGACAAGAAGCTTCGCCGCCCGCTCTACACCTTTCATGAATTTTTCCGCCTTATCAGCATCTATCAGACAAGAATTTCCGCCGTTGTCTGAAATCTCCTTATCAACAATACCGCGTCCAACCTTGCCGACATATTCGCCTACAATGGTTTTTACCTGTTCTTCCAATTCTGCAAGCTTGATAGATATGACTTTTTTATCACGCTCCTGGCGCTCAAGACTTGTCTTGTCAATTTCAGATTTGTGAAGTGCAACGCTGGTGTCCCAGATTTTCTGGACATTAGCAACTTCCAGAAGATTAGTCCCCATCAACTCGTCAGCACTTTTCGTCGAAAATAGATCTATCTTTGCACCTGGTAGTCCGGCAATTTTTTGTGACTCAGAAGATGACGTTTCTATATCGCTGGCTCCATCATGGAAAAAGCCGAGAGGATTTCCATCTTTATAAAAAATCATGGCTGAATGTTCATCCGTATAGATGCGCAGACAGCCATTCATTTGGTCCTCTTTTACTTTTTTAAGAAGAGTAGTTATGTCGATCAGTTTCAGATCCTGAGCTTTGTAGAGGGTTTCTCCCTCCAGAAGGGCATGAATGCACATTGTCAGGTCTTTCGAAAGCTTGTAGACGTTAAGAGCACCGCTTCCGGATGTAACCATCAATTCAGTCAGCGAAGAGAGTGCTTCGAAACCTGTATCACGCTTGCCGTTCTGTCCCTCAACCAGAACGCTGACCAGTTTCCCCGCTTCAAAAACCAGAATTGAAGTACTGGATTGAAAAACAAAGCTTGCGTAACCTGTGAAAGCACCATTACCAAGTTTTGCCAAAACATCCGGCAGTTTCAGCTTCGAAACTGCAAGGTTTTCAAATAAAGGGCTACCCTTTGGGAGAAGGAACATCTGAACCTCCTGAAATAACTCATTCGTACGGCGCCTAGAAACTAATGTAATTTTCAAGGCTTGTCAAATCTTTACTACCAGATATTATGATGAAAAACGCCGTCTGTGCCATTTTTTTAGCTTATTGTACGGCAAATAAGCGTAGTTACTGCCCGAAAAACAGGCGAAATGGCGGAGTTTTCAAAAAGCCAGAATCAAATCATCAAAAAAAGAAGAAAGACAACTTGCTGATTTATAACAGAAAAGGCACGAGTTTACAGCCTTAGCTATTCCCGTGCCTTTTGAGATCATTTGTTTGAATTTACACATTATGTGCCATAAAAATTAAATATCTACATCGTTTGAGCATCCACTACAGCAATTGCAGCCATGTTGACGATGTCACTCACGCTGTCACCGCGCTGCAGAACATGGATAGGCTTGCTCATCCCCATTAGAATAGGGCCTATCGCCTCGGCTCCACCCAGATGGTGAAGAAGCTTATAACAAATGTTTCCAGAGTTAAGGTCAGGGAAGATCAAAATGTTAGCCGAATTTTTTAGTTTCGAGAAAGTGAATCCTTCAAGAAGGTCTGGAACAACCGCCGTATCCGACTGCATTTCGCCTTCCACAATTAAATCAGGCGCCCTCTCCTTTACTATCTCAACCGCACGTCTGACTTTTCTGGCATGAGGATGAACTACCGATCCAAAGTTTGAGAAGGAAAGCATGGCAACGCGCGGCTCTATATCAAGCATGCGAACCTTTTCTGCTGCCAGTATTGCAGTTTCAGCAAGTTCTTCAGCTGTTGGATCGATGGTAACGGTCGTATCAGCCAGAAAGTAAACACCTTTTTTAAATACCATCATATATAGACCGTGAACACTGGACAGGCCTTGCTGTTTTCCGACGACTTCCAATGCCGGACGGATAGTTTCAGGATAGTGGGTATCTATACCACCAAGCAAAGCATCGGCATCACCCATGCGAACCATCATGGAACCAAAGTGAGTACGAGATTTGCGTCTGAGAATACGAAGCGATTCAGTTTGGGTCAGGCCTTTACGCTGCCGCAAGCTGTAAAGTTCTTCCGCATATCCCTCCGTGAGTTCAGAATCAGCCGGTTCAATAATAGGAACATCAAGTTCAATATTAAGTTCAGCCATTTTCTGTTCGATTTTGATCTTGTCACCAATCAGAATTGGTTTTGCAATTCCCTCCTCCACCAGCTCTTTTGCAGCACGAAGAATTTTTTCGTTGTCACCTTCCGGGAAGGCGATAGTTTTGGGATCGCTTTTGGCTTTATTGATGATCATGCGCATGATCTCTTTCGATTTTCCCTG
Organism: uncultured Geobacteraceae bacterium; assembly: GCA_903958085.1. Lineage (GTDB taxonomy): Bacteria > Desulfobacterota > Desulfuromonadia > Geobacterales > Pseudopelobacteraceae > JACRCG01. The sequence continues at coordinate 2,300 of CAJBRY010000424.1, read as the reverse complement.
AGTCGATTCGAGGTGCTCAATATATTTTGCCATATCTTCAATCGGTTGTCTGGCAACACCACTGTCCATGGCAGCCTGTGCTATAGCGGGTGCAACGTGCAAAAGAACGCGAGGGTCGAATGGCTTTGGAATAATATAATTGGGGCCAAAAACAAATTTCTGATTTCCGTAAGCCTTGCAGACTGAATCAGGCACCTCTTCACGGGCAAGCTGCGCAAGAGCCTTAACGGCCGCAAGTTTCATCTCTTCATTTATGCAACTGGCACGGCAATCCAGAGCACCACGGAAGATGAAGGGGAACCCGAGTACGTTGTTCACCTGATTTGGATAGTCTGAACGACCGGTAGCAATCATAACGTCCTTACGCACAGCCAAAGCATCTTCAGGGGTAATTTCCGGGTCGGGATTAGCCATAGCAAAAATGATAGGGTTTGGAGCCATACTGGCAACCATCTCTTTTGTAAATGCTCCTTTGGCGGAAAGACCAAACAGAACGTCAGCTCCAGCGGCTGCCTCTTCCAGTGTCCGGAAATGAGTTTCAGCGGCAAAAAGCTCTTTATAAGGGTTCATGCCTTCAACTCGGCCTTTATAGATGACCCCTTTGGTGTCACACATAATCATGTTGTTCGGCTTTACGCCAAGCGCAATTGCAAGTTTTGCACAGGAGTTGGCAGAAGCACCGGCACCATTCACTACAATCCGAATATCTTCCATTTTTTTGTCAACAAGATGAAGAGCATTGAGAAGGGCTGCAGAAGATATTATTGCTGTACCGTGCTGGTCGTCGTGAAAGACCGGGATTTTCATCGTCTTTTTTAGTGTTTCTTCAATGTAGAAACATTCAGGCGCTTTGATGTCCTCAAGGTTTATTCCGCCAAAAGTAGGTTCCAGCAACTGACAGGCTTTAATAATTTCGTCTGGATTTTCAGTGTCAAGTTCGATATCAAAGACATCAATGTCGGCAAAGCGCTTGAATAGTATCCCTTTACCTTCCATAACCGGCTTGCCAGCCAGTGCGCCGAGATTGCCAAGCCCCAGCACAGCAGTGCCATTGGACACTACAGCCACCAGGTTCCCCTTGGCAGTATATTTGTAAGCATCTTCAGGATTTTCCTGAATTGCCAGACAGGGCTGCGCAACTCCGGGCGAATAAGCAAGAGAAAGGTCTTCGGCCGTTTGGCATGGTTTGGTTGATATTACCTCGATTTTGCCTTTCCTGCCGGTTGAATGATATTCAAGCGAATCTTTAAATTTAGCCATTTTTCTCTCTCCATTTTTAGTTTAGTTAAAAAACAAGTTAGATATAACGAAATATTGCGGCTGAGCTTTTACTAAAAGTGAAAAACAATAGACTTGATGAAATGCTATTGTCAAGCAGATATATGCTTAAACTAAAAATGAGCATGATTCAAATACATATGGCTTGTCTCATTTTGATTCGAGAATGTAATTATTCTGGCTTAAGTCGGCTTGACAGAAACAAACCTGGTGCCGTTTTTCTAAACAATTGACATATTTCACTTCATTACAGTATTATTCGCGCCTCACACATTCAGTCAGGATGGCTTAGAGACATGCAAAAAATTCCATTGATGCAGGCCAAAGCGGATATGACACTCTCAAGAGATGTTTTTCGCACTGACTCGTCCAGCGGTATTCCAATCTGCGGAAAAGGTACCGTCTTGACGGAGTCCTTGATAGCACGCTTTGAAAATATGGATGTACAGACAATTTATGTTGAAGGGCATCCAGTATGGGAGGAGGGGGGGCAATCTTTTGATGAACTCCTGCTCGAACTGGACGACCGTTTCAGCAAAACCAGTCGGGAACCACTTAACGTGCTTCTATATGATATTTGCAAAGCAAACCTGATTAAAACAATGGGAGTCGACGGTGACCGACAAGCGGAGTGATCTGAAAAAGATCATAATGGACACAAAGACGCTTCCAACGTTGCCGAGTGTCATTCATAAGCTCAATTCTCTATCTGAAAATGAGAAATCCTCCGTTCAGGAAATGGCCAAAATTGTTTCATCGGATCAGGTCCTTTCAGCTCGCATTCTCCGTTTGGCTAATTCACCTTCATATGGCTTCTACAGGGTTTCCACAATATCCAATGCAATGATTCTGCTTGGAGTCAACGTTGTTAAAAGCCTTGCACTCTCTTCATCAATTTTTGCGATAATGGAAAAGGATAGCGTCAGTTTATGGGAGCACTCACTGGGGGTGGGTGTTGCGTCCAATCTTATTGCCCGTAAGCTGGGACTGCCCGAATGCGAAGAGATTGCTACTGCCGGCCT
>CAJBRY010000423.1 GCA_903958085.1 uncultured Geobacteraceae bacterium | reverse complement strand
CTACAGCGCAGCCGGCAAAGTTTTCAAGAGCCTCCTCAAGCGCCCTCATTGTATTTACATCCAGATCATTGGTCGGTTCATCCAGCAGAATTACATTGGCACCGCTCTTTAGCATTCGAGCCAGATGTACCCTGTTGCGTTCCCCACCGGAAAGCATCCCTACTTTTTTCTGCTGATCACTGCCGGAGAAGTTGAATCTGGAAACGTAGGCACGAGAGTTTACTGCCACTTTTCCAAGCTGAATCATCTCCTGTCCTTCCGAAATCTCTTCCCAGATGCTCTTGTCAGGATTCAGCGCATCGCGACTCTGATCAACATAGGCAAGCTGCACCGTGTCTCCAATTCGGAATGTTCCGGAATCTACCTGTTCCTGCCCTGTTATCATGCGGAAAAGTGTAGTTTTGCCCGCACCGTTAGGTCCAATGATGCCTACAATTCCCCCACGTGGCAGACGAAAGGTCATATCTTCGACCAGCAGTCTGTCCCCATATCCTTTGGCAACAGAGTTGGCTTCTATAACGATATCTCCAAGACGTGGACCGGGCGGAAGATATATCTCCAGTTCGCGTGCATGTTTTTCGCTTTCCTGTGCAACCATCTCTTCATAAGCAGTAATACGGGCCTGTGATTTTGCGTGGCGGCCTTTGGGAGACATTCTGATCCACTCAAGTTCCCTCTGAAGGGTTTTCTGACGGTCGGTTTCCTGTTTCTCCTCATTAGCCAGACGGTTCTGTTTCTGCTCAAGCCATGAAGAATAATTTCCTTTCCATGGTATTCCTTCGCCGCGATCCAACTCCAATATCCATCCAGCTACGTTATCAAGGAAATACCTATCATGCGTGACGGCAATTACAGTGCCTGCATAGCTGTGAAGATGATGCTCCAGCCAGGCAACTGTTTCTGCATCCAGGTGATTGGTAGGTTCGTCAAGCAGCAGGATGTCAGGTTTTTTTAGCAGAAGTCTACAAAGTGCCACTCGTCGTTTTTCCCCACCTGATAGAACTTTTATAGAAGTGTCTCCATCAGGGCATCGGAGTGCATCCATCGCCATTTCCAGGCGTGAATCAAGATCCCAGGCATCAAGATGATCAAGTTTTTCTTGTAGAACGGCTTGCCTATCACACAATTTTTCAAAGTCGGCATCCGGTTCGGAAAATTTGTCGGTGATAGCGTTGAATTCGGCCAGAAGATCAACGGTTTCCTGAACACCCTCCTCAACAATCTGTCTTACAGTTTTGGTATCATCAAGCCTTGGTTCCTGCTCCAAATAGCCAACTGTATATCCCTGTGAAAGTACAGCCTGACCATTAAAATCCTTGTCAACTCCTGCCATGATCCGCAGAAGTGATGATTTTCCCGAACCGTTAAGGCCGAGAACACCAATTTTGGCACCGTAAAAATAGGAGAGTGAAATGTCCTTTATTACCGGTTTTTTATCATAGAATTTGCTGACACGCATCATTGAATAAATTATCTTATTTGGTTCAATTGCCATAAATCCTCCAAACTTGCTAGATTAGTTGAGTAAATTTTATAGTTGGTTCGTTTTCAGTTAATTTGAGATAACAGAAATAGCATACAAAATCCACTTGTTGCAACTCATAGTATTTTGAGTTCAAACGATGCTCAAAACACAATATTTAATACTTTTTACTTCCGTTAAATCGTGGTAATAAGGAAGTATTCTGTATACATATTGTGTTGTTGAAAACATCAACAAAATATAATGGCGGAGATAACATGTCTACCAGCGAACCGCAAAATCCTTCTACAAGTATTCTCGTTGTTGAGGATAGCAGTTTTCAGGCAGAGACCTTGAAGCGTATTCTTGTTAAGGCCGGCTATAAAGTTGACATTGCGAAGAATGGCGTAATTGGTCTTGAGATGACGCGGAAGTTGCGGCCATCAATTGTTATTTCCGACATTCTAATGCCGGAAATGAATGGTTTTGAACTTTGTACGCAGATAAAAAACGATAAAATATTACGGGACACCCCAGTTATTCTCCTTACCTCTCTTACCGATCCGAAGGACGTCATAAAGGGTCTGGAATGCCGTGCAGATAACTTCCTGACAAAGCCTTATGACCCAACGCATCTCCTAACGCGAATCAAATACATCCTTCTTAGTCACTCACTTAATCGTTCTGATAAACCTGAGGATGGGGTGCAGATCTATTTTGCCGGGCAGAAGTATCATATTCACGCAGATTCCAGACAGAGCCTGAGTCTGCTCCTTTCAATATATGAGACTGCGGTACATAACAATAATGTGCTTCTTGAAACTCAGGCAAATATGAAAGCGCTTAATCAGGATCTTGAGCGAAGGGTCAACGAGAGAACAGCTGATCTGACCAAGGAGATTGAAGAGCGTAAACGGGCGGAGGGAGAGATTCGAGATCTGAATGTCAACCTTGAAAATCGCGTCCACGAGCGAACAGTCCAGCTTGAGTGCATGAATACCGAACTTGAAATGGCTCGCGATGTTGCAGAATCTGCTACTAGGGCTAAAAGCAATTTTCTTGCGACTATGAGTCACGAAATCAGAACCCCGATGAACGCTGTAATAGGGATGTGTCACCTTGCCCTGCAAACTGAGTTGACACCTAAACAGCAGAATTATCTGACGAAGATATCAATTGCCGCCCAATCTCTTTTGCACATAATTAACGATACGCTAGATTTTTCAAAGATTGAGGCTGGTAAACTTAATCTTGAGCTGATTCCATTTCGCTTTCAGGAGATGCTTGATACTCTGGTGAGCGTTACGGAAAGCAAGATAGAGGAAAAAGGACTCGAATTTGCTTTTGACGTTGATCCACAGATTCAGCAGGAGTTGTTAGGTGACTCATTACGGTTGGGGCAGATTCTTCTTAACCTGATTAGCAACGCAGTAAAGTTTACTGCGAAGGGCGAGATTATACTTTCTATTCAATTGGTTGAACAACTGGATAAGCGTATCATGCTTCGTTTTTCTGTGCGCGATACAGGCATTGGTCTGACTCATGAACAGCTTGGCTTGATTTTTAAGCCTTTCAGTCAGGCGGACAGTTCAACAACCAGAAAATTTGGGGGTACTGGTCTGGGACTGGCTATCGTCAATCGCCTTGTGCAAATGATGGAAGGTGATGTTGTTGTTGAGAGTGAATACGGAGTCGGATCAACTTTCAGCTTTACAGTGTGGTTGGAACTTGGCGAGAATACCGTGTCTGAGTCTTCTGAACTCCCGAAATCTCTTTCTGGTCTTCGTGTTCTTGTAATTGATGATAATGCTTCTGCCCGCCAGATTTTTAAGGAGATGCTGGAGAGTTTTGGTTGCCAGGTCGACACTTCCGAATCTGGAGAAAAAGGACTTGCTGCGCTTGATAATGCGTGGAAACAGGATACTTCTTATCAAATGCTGCTTCTTGATTGGAGGATGAAAGGTCTTGATGGTATTGATGTTTCTCTTCGAATAAAAGAAGATCAGAGGTTTAATAAGCTACTCAACATCATCATGGTAACTGCCGGTGCACGGGATGAACTGATGCAGGCAGCGAGCGGTCTTGATCTGAGTGCAGTGCTTATAAAACCGGTTACCCCGTCAACCATGCTGGAAACACTTTTCAGTTGTCTAGGTAAAAAACTTGCGGAGCGGAATCCGTTGAGTCAACTTCAGGCTGATGAATCCTACAAGGACAACCTTATCGGTACGCGGATGCTCCTTGTTGAGGATAACCTGATGAATCAGGAAGTTGCGCTTGAACTGCTCGAAAACGTCGGGGCTGAGGTTACGATTGCTAATAATGGTCAGGAAGCTTTGGATGTTCTTAAAAATGAAACTTTTGATGTAGTTCTTATGGATTTGCAAATGCCGGTAATGGATGGTTATCAGGCTACAAGAGCTATCCGCCGTCAGCCACAATTTAAAAATCTTCCTATTATTGCAATGACTGCAAATGCCATGTCAGGAGATCGTGAAAAATGCCTGGAAGCAGGCATGAATGATCATATTGCAAAGCCGATTAACGTTAAGCAGATGTACGCAACTCTAGCTAAGTGGGTGCAGTCTGTTATTCCTTCAGAGAAAACTTCTGAGCAACCATTACAATCGCTTGCCAAGCCACTGGTTCAGGAAGCGTTGCCAGAGCTTCCTGGAATCGATGTAAAATCAGCTCTTTCTGCTATTGGCGGTAATGAATCGCTGTATAAAAAAATGCTGATCCGTTTTTTTCAGACTCAGAGCAATTTTGTGGTAGAGTTTGAAAGCGCCTGGGCAATTGGTGATACGGAACTTGCTGCACGTTCTGCGCACACTATCAAAGGTCTTGCAGGAACTATCGGAGCGAAGCGTCTTCAGGAAGCTTGTGCCTCGCTGGAGTCAGCTTCAGTCGATTGGTTTAATCAGGATGTTTCCGGAAGACTTTGTACCGTTACTGAAGAACTTGGCACAGTGCTGAAAACTCTTTCAGTTCTTGCAGAGCACGAAGCGCCAGTAACGGAAAGTAATACTAAAGTTAAAAATCTCACTCAACTTCCAGTTGCACTTTTGAATTCTCTGCGAGAATCCGCTTCAAATCTTGACAAGACGGGGCTGACTTCGCTGCTGGATTCCCTGCGTGAAACCGAACCGGATTTAGCCGAACGCCTTAAGTCTCACGCCGAATCATACCGGTTTGATCTGATTGAAGAGAT
>CAJBRY010000422.1 GCA_903958085.1 uncultured Geobacteraceae bacterium | reverse complement strand
CAAATATTGCTATTGAAGAATTTGCGGAAGTAAACGGCTATGACAGCGGTTTTGAATGGATCGGACAAAACTATCTACACATTTGCAGCAACTCTGCTGACGGGGGTGATCCTTCAGCAGAGGATGCAAAAAGTGGCATTTATAATGTACTGGAAGGGTTGAAACCACATTTCAATTTTGAGTACCCTTGTCACAGTCCATGCGAGGCTCGTTGGTTTCTAATGAAGATGCGGCCGCTCAGAATAGACTGGCCGAATTTGTTTGTAATCACACATCACAATATTACAGCTCGTAAGCTTGCGGAACAAAAAATTGATCAATTATCACAAACAGATCAGTTAACTGGACTGTATAATCGAAGGCAATTTGACGAATTCCTTTCTACTGAATGGCGTAGAGCAATTCGGACAAAATCCCCTATCAGCATCGTTATGTTTGACATTGATAATTTCAAAAATTGTAATGATAATTACGGGCACCCTGCTGGGGACAAATGTTTGCGTAAAGTTGCTGCTACGTTACGCAAATTTGCACGACGTCCCACTGATTTTGTTGCTCGATTTGGTGGTGATGAATTTGTCTTGATACTTTGCAATGTAGAGTCTTATGAAGCTGTAAAAATGGCAGAATCAATCCGACAAACTGTCAATCGTCTGAAAATAAAAGCTTCTCCTGAGCACTTCATCTCAATAAGCGCTGGAGTAGCAACTATGATTCCTGCAACAAAAATTAAATTATCAGAGCTGGTTAGATATGCTGACATGGCTCTTTACAGTGCAAAAAATATGGGACGTAACCAAGTCGTGTTGGCCGGCTAATCGTGGCTGCCAATCTAATTGTGTAAATCTAATTCCGGTTGTATACAGTCAATGTGTTATCTCGAAAATCTAACAGCTTATGTCGTGAAAATTCCTTTGAGCTTTTAGAAAAATGCCTGGAGAAACAGAACCAGATTTTTATATTTCGATGTTGTTGCGTAGAGCAAAACTACGGTATAAGCGCGTTTATCAAATAAATGTTAGGAGACCAACCATGTTGATTTTTACTCGAAATGCCCGGCTTATGTTTTTGCTGTTTCTGTCGTTTGTTTTTGCAGTACCGGCATATGCTGCCTCAGCTCCAAACAATCTATTGATATATTGCGGCATCACTATGGTGCGACCGATTACTGACATCGCCCGTCTGTTCGAACAAAAGGAAAAAGTTACCATAGCAATTGCCCAGGGGGGATCGGAAGACCTGTACCAAAGTGCCAAAAAGAGTCTTCAGGGGGATCTGTATCTGCCGGGTGAACCGATTTTCCGGACAAAGCACCAGTCCGAAGGCCTGCTTGGCGAATACCGCAGTCTTGGATTTAATCAAATGGGGTTGATTGTTCAGAAAGGTAACCCGAAAAAACTGAAGCCCGAATTGAAAGAATTGCTGCGCAAGGACCTTACCGTGGTTCTGGGTAGCAGTGAAAGTGGCAGTGTCGGCGTCGAGGCCAAGCGTATTTTGACGGAAGCCGGTCTCTATACAAAGGTTGCTGCAAAGGTAGAGCAGATGCTGCCTGACTCACGCAGCATCATCACTGCAATGCGAAAAGGTGAAGCAGATGTCACCATGAGTTGGCGCGCTACGGGCTATTTCCCGGATAATATCGCTTTTCTTGACGTACTGGACCTTCCTGCAAACGTGGCGATACCTCAGGAATTGCAGCTGACCATGCTGACGTTTTCAAAAAACAAGGACCTGACCCGGAAATTCATGGAGTTTGCCGCCAGCCCTCAAGGGCAGGCAATCTTTAACCGCTACGGGTTTGTCACTTCTGCCAAGAGCGGCCGCTAATTGCCCATGTCTGTGCTTTCCAGCAAATCCGGCGGTATGACAGGGTCTACCGCCCGGGCTTCCCGGTTGTTGCAGTTACTACTCGGTCTATTTTTGTTCGGGTTTACCTCACTGATTGCCGTAAATCTGGTAATTAACATACTTGTGGAGGATTTGGGGAAGCAGGGTAAAAACGAACGGGCCCGTCTGTTGATTGGCGAAGAACTTGTTCGCACCATCAAGAGCGTTGAGCTTGATTTCAACCGTATGATCGCTTCGGTCAGCATTGGTGAGCAGAAGCGCTTGCAGACCAAAATACGCGAAAAAATCCTTAAACTGGATCATGATCTGCAGATTTTGAAGGATGGAGGTAACGTTGAACGGACTATTGAGCTTAATATCGAGGGTGTTGATGCACTCAACCAGCAGATAATTTATACTCCCCGCGGGGATGACGCCCACAAGCTTCTTGAGCTGATCGAGATAGGCCCCCATCTTGACAAGGTCCGGGTAAAATCCGAAGAACTTGCTTCACTTCTGACTGATCGGGAGCAGGCGCGTGAATCCCGTAATGTTGCCCGTCTGTTTGCCATGGAAGAAGAGATAAATCTCTACTTTAAACACATCCCGTCACTGTTTGTCCGCCTGAATGAAAATGCCAACCGTCTATATTACGAGTCCAGCAACCGGATATCGACCCTGGAACAGGAATTATCCGCCAGACGCACAACCTACAAGCGTACCCAGATCGGCCTGGGAACTGCTATTGTCCTGCTGGTAATGGGGATTGGCATCCTGCTGGCGCGGCAATTGAACGCTGTCAACCGGCAGGTCCTTCAGGCCGCAGATGAAATGCGCACAGCCAAAGAGTTAGCTGAGGCCGCCAACTGTGCCAAAAGTGAATTTCTGGCTAACATGAGCCATGAGATCCGTACTCCCATGAACGGCATCATCGGCATGACCGACCTGATAATGGACACCGAATTGAGCCGTGAACAGATTGATTACATCCGCTCCAGAAAAACATCCGGCGACAATCTGCTTTCAATTATCAACGATGTCCTGGATTTCTCAAAAATTGAAGTCGGCCGTATTGATCTTGACGAATCGCCTTTTCTGCTGCGCAGCATGGTAGGGCAGACGCTGCGGACCCTTTCCGCTCGGGCCAACCAGAAAGGGCTCGAAATCGTATTCAACGTTGACCAGGAAGTGCCTGACGCTTTACTGGGAGACCCCGGCCGTCTGCGGCAGATCCTGCTCAATCTGGCCGGAAACGCCATAAAATTTACTGATGCCGGTGACATCGGCATCTTCATCAGTCAACTCGATCACACACCGCAAAACGTACAGCTTAAATTTGACGTGATGGACAAGGGCATAGGCATTACACCCGAACAGCAGGGACGGATCTTTGAAGCCTTCGAGCAGGGTGACGCATCCACAACCAAACAATTTGGCGGTACCGGCCTCGGGCTGGCAATTTCCAAAAAACTGGTCGCGCTGATGGGAGGGGAAATCAGCGTCACCAGTACACCCGGACAAGGCAGCTGCTTCAGTTTTACTGCCGGATTCCGCATACAGACTGATGCCTGCGTAAGCACATCTTCAACCGAAAGTCTGGAAGGAATTACCGTACTGGTAATCGACGACAACTCCATCAACAGGCAGCTGTTGAACGGATTTCTATCCCGGTGGCGCATGGTTGTAACCCTTGTATCAGGCGCTGAAGAAGCCCTTGCCGTTCTGGCACAGATGAAAGCAGATGCCGGTCTTCCACGCCTGCTCCTGACAGACATCCACATGCCCGGCATGGACGGTTGGCACATGGTGGAACTGATACGGCGTGACACCGCGTACAACAATATTCAGATCATAGTCATGCCCAGCGCCGGAATACGGGGCGACGCCGGCCGGTGCAGAGAGCTGCGCGTTGAAGGCTACCTTACCAAACCGGTCATCATGGAAGAACTGCATGATGCCCTGGCTGCCGTCATTGGGGGATATGAGCTGCCCGGCACAGAGCTGATTACCCGTCACAGTGTGCGGGAAGGACAATCACGCTGCTCTGTACTGGTTGTAGATGACGTGGAGATAAACCGGGAACTACTGCGGATAACGCTCGAAAAACAGGGTCACCGTACGACAATGGCGACCAATGGCCAGGAAGCAGTCGAGCAGTTTTCGCATGGCACGTTTGATATTATCTTCATGGATATGCAGATGCCGGTACTTGACGGCTATGGTGCCGTACGGGACATACGCGCCATTGAGCGGGAACGTGGCATGCAGCGAACACCGGTCATCGCCATGACCGCATACGCCATGCAAGGTGACCGGGAGAAGTGCCTTGAGGCTGATATGGATGCCTATTTATCCAAGCCGGCCCGGGCAGCAGATATTGTTGCAACTCTCAATCAATTGGTGCCGGAAAAAAACCCGCTGCATTTGCCATCTCATTGTGATGGAGATACCGGGCCCAAAACAGATTCTGAGCCGCAAGCGGTTTCTCCTGTTGATGAGCAGTCTGTCCCTGTTTTTGCCCGCGAAGAACTGCTGGAGCGTCTTGGTGGTAGAGAAGATATGATCGCGCGTTTTATAGAAATGTTTACAGGGCATGTTACAGGATATATGAAGTCTCTCCAGACAGCCATCGAGCAGAATGATGATGAGCAGATACGGATACAGGCACATACAATCAAGGGTGCTGCCGGCAATATATCTGCAAAACGTATTCGGGAAACCGCAGCTTCCATGGAAGCTCTTGTGCGGGAAGGTAATCCCGGTGGTGCAGCGGCGTTATTCCCGCAGCTGGAAAATGATATTATCTCTTTTCAAAATGAAATCAGTTAACAGACTCTGTTGAGCAAGAAGAGGCTAGATATATCTAAATGCCGTAATATAGTTTCAACCGCCATCCGTTATTTCTTCTGTTTCCATAAAATTTATTCCATAGGTTTGTTCATTTTTGTATCACCTGGGAGGTGACACAAGCATAGTGTATTAGCAGCATCTGACTTTTTAAATTCACCGATCATATATATATTGACATTCATATAATTGGATTGTATTTTGAGGTGAAAACTTAAATTGAGTGTTTGAATCTTCCGGTCACCAACATTTTATGTAAGACCAGGTAATGGTAAAGCAATTATGAATATATTTGAGGAACTTAGGCAGGTTTTGTCTATTCAGAAACAAGGAGAATTGCCTCTCTGGCTGATATCTGAAATTGAGGCAATTGCTGCTGACGCTGAGAGGTACGCAGAAAAGGCTGAGCTTGTTGAGCAGCTAATTTACCAAATGCGTAGTTACGATCCATACGCCGGAACGGGATGTTTTGATGAATCTGCAAGTGCAGAAACAATCGGGAATACAATTCGAAAGATATTGGCGTGAATACATCCACGAATTGAGGAGATTGAAATGCAGTCACAGGAATTGCTAAGAAGAATTAAAATAAATAAGTCACCTGTAATACTGGATGTCAGGACAGGATTTGAGTTTCATAATGGACATATTGCCGGTGCGATTCACGCACCTGCCTGGAAGATACTCTTTAGGCTGGCGAAGGTTCCTTCGGATAAGAAAACCGAGTTGGTAGTGACGTGTGAGCATGGACCACGTGCCGAACTTGCGAAAAGCCTGCTAGGTTTGATTGGCTATAGAAATGTGACATTGCTTGATGGACATATGTCAGCATGGAGGCGTTCGGGAAATCCGTTTGAAAATTAAAGTCCAAAATTGTCTGTAAAATACTTTTGACGTGCTTGCCACTAAATTACACATTAGAAGGAGTAAAACAAATGAAACGATTCATAGCTGCAATTACCGCATCAACAATTATTGCAACGGCAACTCTGGGTATAGCTGCAAATCCAGCGGCTCCACTCAGTACACCGGAGTTGAAAAACAGTATTTCCAAGGGAGGAAAGCCGACATTGGTATTTTTTCAAAATCCTTATGGAGGACCATGTAAGGCTCAAAAAGGCGTGTTGGACAAGCTGACGGAAAACCGTAAAGGGAATTTTAACATAGCCAGTGTGAATGCCATGAATCAGGATGATCAGAAAGCTTTTTATGATTATGGAGTAAGGAGCCTTCCGTCTTTGGTACTTGTAGACAAGAAGGGCACAATAAACAAAGTTTTTCCTCCGGGAATTCAAAGTATTGAAACACTTTCTGCGGCACTTGATGGATTGAAATAATGGAATTCAGCATTGTGAATATCTTGATGGCGGTCGGCGCTGGTTTGGCCAGTGTTATGTCTCCATGCGTTTTGCCTGTTATTCCAATCATTATGGCCGGGGCTGAGAGGGATGACCGAATACGACCGTTAATAGTGGTTACCGGATTGGCTTTGGCGTTTATGACAATGGGTGCTGTTTCTTCGCTGTTTGGAGCAATGTTGATCGGTAAAACACGTTACATTGAGATTGGTGGTGCCTTGGTAATTGTCATCATGGGGATGATGGTGATTTTCGATACAAGTATATTTAAGAAATTTTACCAGTTATCAAACATTCGAGTAAAAGGCGAGGGTCGCATTGGTGGATTGATACTAGGCATGTCACTTGGACTGATATGGGTGCCGTGTGTGGGCCCATTTCTGTCAACTACACTCACTATGGTTGCCACCAGTGGGCAGCTGCTAACCGGTATCACCCTTCTCGGTTTCTATTCCCTTGGACTCGCAATTCCGATGTTGATAGTCGGCTATTCATCACAGCTTTTGCAGAACAGAATCAAGGGTTTTCTAAAACACGAAACGGCTCTGCGTTACGTTACCGGTGGAATACTGGTTGCTTTTGGTCTTTATTCAATATTTGCAGGTAATGTGGCTTTTTAAGATTCAACCGCACCAACAACTTTGACTACGCACTCAATAAAGCTTCTTACAAAAGGATCTTCAGCTCTTTTCTTAAGCATTATTACAGAGCGCAATCTGAAACACGAAAAGTCAGGTATTCTGTGCTCGGTCAGTTCACCATTTTTTAGATATTCAGATACAAGTTTTTTAGAAACAAAAGCAACGCCCCTGCCTGCCAGAACGGTCTGAATAGTGAGATGCAGGTCGTCATAGATAATTGTTCCCTTAAAGTCGTCAATACTTTTCCCAGTTTTGGCAAGATTATCCTGCAACAGGCATCGAGAACTGCAACCGTCGCGACGTGCGATAAGGCAATGCTGCATGATTTCCTGAAGTGAAACCTCTTTTGTGCTCAGATTCAATCCTGGTGAAGCAATAAATGTCAATTCGTCAGGCGGCAGTCTGACTTCAACAGCGTCATTTAATTCCAGTTCACCGCAATGCTCAAGGATCCCAAGATCGTAGTCGTTGTCTAATATCCCTTTTAGGGTAAGTGCTGGCGTATTAAGAATAAACTTGAAATCTACATCAGTAGAATTCAGCATAAAATATTGATTCAATACTTTTGGCAGGTAGACAATTCCGAACGTAGGGGTACAGCAAAGCGACAGTCGCGGTTTTTTTCCAAGATTTTTCAGTTCATTTTTTAATTCCTTTTCAAGCGACAATATTTGTCTAGCCTTATTCAGCACTATGCTGCCTGCTTCGGTCAAAACTAATAACGTGCCTGTACGTTCAATCAAAGAGGTACCATAACGATCCTCAAGAAACTTAATCCGTTGGGAAACTGCAGACTGAGTGATGTTTAGTTCATCGGCTGTCCTGGAAAAGCTGCCGGTGTCAATAACAGAGCAAAGAGTTTTTAAATACCGAGTCTCCATAATACCCCCATCCCTTGTTTTGGCATAAGCATCTCTTATGACTCAATAAAAATTATGAACTTCTATATTGAAGGGTTATCAATTATTATTCAACAGTCTAATAAGATGTTAGCAACAGTTTCTGCAAGGTTGAATAAAAAAATGAGCACTTTTTTTGCATAGTTGTTTTTTTATGATAGACTTGAAAAGTTGAAGTACTACTAATCCTCGGAGGTTACTATGAAGAAACGGAACACCTTATCTCTGCTTATCGCACTTTCTCTGCCGCTTTCCACCTATTGTACGGTGGCACTGGCGGAACCTGCTCCTGCTGCAAAATCCACGATCGCGAAGATCTGCACAAACTGCCACAAGCCTGAAGCGGGAATATTGAGGGGACATTTTGATAATATATCCTTTAAATCGCAAGCCATTCAGGTAAAAATCGATGATGCAGTAGAGATTGTAAAATTTGATGAGGCCTCAATAAAAGTAACTAATGAAGAGAAAAAAAACGGCAATGGTGATCTGCTTAGGAACAACAAGATTAAAAAGGGGCATGAAATAAAAGTGGAGTATACAGTTGAAAATGGAGTGAAAACTGCAACTGCGTTTGTTGCCAAACCTCCAGTGGAGCTGCCCAAAGGGATGCTGCTTTCTACGATTGAGTTGGAGAAACTTATTGCAAAGGGACCGGAAAAAGGGAAATATTTCCTGTTTGACTCTCGTCCGGCACCACGTTTTCACGAAGGTACTATACCTACTGCTGTAAATCTGCCTTTCCCGGCTTTTGACAAAATGGCTGAAAAACTGCTGCCATCTGGAATGTAATCTTGGGATTTCTCGATGAATGCCTGACAATTTCTGATTCCATCGATTGTGAACCAGCACT
>CAJBRY010000421.1 GCA_903958085.1 uncultured Geobacteraceae bacterium | reverse complement strand
ATTGATTCTGTGAACTTCGAAGTCCGCGGAACCGGGCAGACTGATTGAGACGATTATCACCATTATTTTATTGACATAAAAAATTGTTCTGCTTATACTGCAAAAAACAAAGAGGAAGGTCTTCTTTGAAACCATTAACAGCTAAGGAGGGAAAAACATGAATATCATTGAACGCATCAAAGGAATTTTGCTTAAACCAAAGGAGGAATGGCAGACCATTGCGGGGGAGACGACACCAATTGGTGATCTATACAAAAATTATGTTATTATATTGGCAGCCATCGGACCTGTTGCCTCTTTTATCGGCCTGTCCATTGTAGGAGTTAGCCTTCCTATGGTTGGATCATACAGGGTGCCAATAGTAACAGGCATTCTGAACGCGGTTGTTCAGTATGGGCTTACTCTTGTCGGCGTATATGTCCTTGCCTTCATTATTGATGTTCTTGCCCCTACCTTTTCCGGCGAGAAAAATATCAATCAGGCCTTTAAAGTGGCCATGTATTCTTATATACCCGGTTGGCTGGTAGGTATTTTTATGATTATCCCTGGCCTTGCTGTCCTCAGTATTTTGGGGTTATACGGGCTATATCTGCTCTATCTCGGGTTACCCGTTCTTATGAAATCTCCTCAAGAAAAGTCCGTAGGATACACGATTGCCGTAATCGTCGCGGCGATCATCATTTTTGTCGTGATTGGTGCCGCCTCACGAATCTTCACTCACTAAGATACAAAGAATCATTAGTGCAGACTCCAGGGCGCCATCGTGTTAAGTACGAGAGTGCCCTGGAGTCGCAGGCTGTGCCGCCCTTGAAAATAGTACTTGACTTCGAGCAGAAATAAATGAACTTAATCTCGCCGATATATTTGGCAGTACTATACTGATGAACTCATTTATTTAGGGCCTACTGTGGAAGATGAAAAAAAGACCAAGAAACAACTGATCGAAGAACTCAACTGCCTGCGTCTTGAGCAAATCGAGCAGGCAAAAGTAAATTCAGAGAAATTCACCAAAGCTTTCCTGCAAAATTCAATTCCCTCAATCATTACTGCAATGAAAGATGGCAGAGCTGTCGAAGTCAGCGATGCTTTTCTTCGACTTGCAGGACTTAAGCGGCATGAAGTCATTGGACGTACATCGGTAGAAGGCGGATTTCTTGCAGAAAAGCAAAGAGAGGTTTTTTTCAGTGAACTAAACAAAAATGGACGCGTCGAAAATCTCGAAATGGAAATCAGTACGAGAGACGGATCGTTGAGATATGGATTATTCAATTCTGTGATGATGAGCATCAGCAATGAAAAATTTTTACTGACGGCCGTTCAAAACATCACCGACCGCAAACAGACGGAAGATGCGTTGATAAAATCGGAAAATAAATACCGCAAACTAGTCACAGAAGCGCATGATGCGATCGTGACTCAGAATTTTGAAGGGATCATTACATATTGCAATCCGGCTGCCCAAACTCTTGCAGGAGGTATGGATCTTATCGGAGTGCACTTAAAGGATTTTATTCCACCGGAACTGGTCGGTAAGTATGAAGAAATGATGGACGCTCGGTGTCGCGGTTATGCAGATGATATTTCTTATGAATGGTCGCTTGTCTCACCTATAGATGGATCAACTCACATTTTCGATGTTAGATCATCGCTCTTTGTGGATGAGTCGAAGCATTCAGGGATTCTAACCGTTGGCAGAGACATCACAGAGCGCAGGCGGGCGGAGGAAGTGCTGCGGGAGAGTGAAGAAAATTATCAACTGCTATTTAATAACTCTTTTGACGCGATTGCTGTTTTTGGCGGCACACCACCACAGGTTCTCTTTGTCAACAGTGCTTTT
>CAJBRY010000420.1 GCA_903958085.1 uncultured Geobacteraceae bacterium | reverse complement strand
TTTACTTAGGCCAGGGAACTCAAAGCAAGTGCTGTGTGCTGAGGACTGAAACACAAGTGCATAAAAGTGCTGCGTGCTGAGGACTGAGTGCTGAGGAAAAGCAAGGTCTGAGGAAAACAAATTAGTTTTAGGGTTCTTTGACTCTGTAGACATGGGTAGATGTAAAATCCCGTCTGCCATGAATGATCCCGATGATGTATACCTTCTCCGATTTGATCTCGTAGAGAATCCGCTATGAATACACGAAAATTTCCCGTATGTTTTCATCGTCTATCTACGGCGCCTTCCTGCCGCTCCTTGGGTATTCTTCCAGGATGTTTGTTGTATCCATGATATCCTGGACCACTTTTTTCGCGTAATACTTGGAGTCGGACGCAATAAAGTCGTGAATCGCCCTCAAATCGGACTTTGCAGGGTCGGCCCAGATTACCATGATTCGATTTCTCGCTTCAGATCTTCCGCGGATATCGTCTCGCCCTTTCCAACGGCTTCCCTTCCTTTCATAACCTTATCTATCACATAGAGCCTGTACATAATCGTATCTACATCGGCTGTCTCCGGAAGTTGTGTGATCGCAGTCAATGCTTCCTGCTTCAAGGTATTCATTTTTTAACCTCCTTTAAAAACAAGTGCTGAGTAGGAACAAGTGCTGAGGACTGAGTGCTGGGTGAAAGAAATGCAATGTTTAGGCTTTATATCACCACAATCATGGTGTGCCCCATGGATTAACCAGTACTAATTCTGCAATTCCACTGAAATCCTTCATGTTACGAGTCGCCAGGCAAAGATGGTTGGACAGTGTGATAGCTGCAATCTGCGCATCCTCCGTGCTAATAGGCTGCCCGGCACGTGTTCTTGCTGCCACCAGTTCTGCATAAATTTCCGCAGACTGTTCATCAAATGGTAGGCAACGCCCCGAAAATTCTTTCGAAAACATTTCAGCAGCGGCATCCGCCAATCCGGTTTGACGTTTACCTGGCGGAAGTAGCGAAATACCTAACAGGATTTCAGCTTGTGTAACAGCAGAAGTGTAATACCCAGCTTCATTGTTTAAATCAAACCACGCTAATACCTGAACATCCGGTTGAGGGCGCATTAACTCGGACAAAACGTTTGTATCCAACAATATTGCTTGTGCCATCAGCGATCCCACTGGGGAGGCATACGCGATAACTGGCGTGTAGGAATGGGCAATCCTTCCCCCTCTAAGTTTGCGAAACGCTGGTGAATACGTTGTGCGATATTCTCAGCTTGCCTCCCCGGCGTTTTTCTTTGTCTTAAAAATTCGGCAAAGTCCAATAGTTCTTCCAGCAGCGGTGCCGGCAGTTCTTTGGTCACCTTATAAAATCTTTCTGCTATCGTCATGATTACACCTCTCTTCTTGTGGTTCGGGGGTCTTGCTTAAAAACAAGTGCTGAGTAAAACATAGTGCTGAGTGCTTAAAACAAGTGCTGAGGACTGAGTAAAACATTGGGCTTAGGGCTTCATACTTGATGATCATTGCTATTTACTCAGTCCTCAGCACTTTGAACTCAGTCCTTTTTTTTAGGGATGCTCGGAGGCCGCCGATTATTCTGCCGGTCTCTACGGCCATCGCGTGTATGCTGTCAAATTCAGTTTTGGATATGTAACCTATGTCTAATGCAACATATAGCTGTGATCGGACTTCCGCGCACGAACCTTTTGCTATGACCAGAAACTGGTGAAATTCAGCTCTGCCTGCTCGTTCAAATCCTTCGGCTATATTGGACATTATTGAAACAGCCGCCCGTTGAATCTGATCTCTTAATCCAAAATCTCTGCTGAATTCCTTTCCATTTGTCACTTTATAGATAGCCGTCACCAATTCTCTCGACTTCTGCCAGGTAATTAACTCTTCAAATTTACTGATCATTTAAAACAAAGTGCTGAGTAAAACATAGTGCTGAGTGCT
>CAJBRY010000419.1 GCA_903958085.1 uncultured Geobacteraceae bacterium | reverse complement strand
GCTTCTGCATCAGCTAGCTTTGGTTTTAATACTGTAGCTCCAGCGGCAGCGAATGCCGCCGCAGCAGCAGATGCCTTCAGAAAGTCTCGTCTAGAAAGTTCCATAAATCCTCCTTAAAGTTGGTTATATAAACGAAAAAACGGCTAAATGCCGTTTCGTGTCATGCATCTTCAAAATTGTGATAAGCCAACCGTACCGTAATTACATCTTTAACGTCATGTAGTTCTGAAACGAGATTGACTTCTTCTTGAACAGTATCTGCCTCAATTACTGCTATAATTTGACCGTCAGGTAAAACGCCGTGCACTTCGACGCCACTAATTGATGAAATTTCAGCTGCTACTGAATCGGCGCAGCCTTCGAGACAGCGCAAAACTACTCCTGATACAGGCATACTATCCCTCTGATGGTCATATTTTACTCATAGCTGAGAATATCATTACATTTAAGTTTTACAAGTGGTGCTTGGATAAAAACCGTATGATTTATGTGAGAATTACAAATTTTCATCAAAAATAAATTGACGTATATCAAAAAATACCGATTCGCAGTTATGTCTGGATCTTAGAAAGCAGTTTATCGCGCATCGATATCGATAAGATCTGATGCACGCTGGAATCAATCTTTGATGGCTGCCGGATCAAGCGTCATATCGGTTTTATGGATAAATCTGATATTTTGAAAGAGTTGAAGGTTTCAGGTCTCAAATGACTTTCCTGGATAACATCGAGCAGATCATCACACTTTATCCGTTGCTTGCTTTTGGTGCAGTTTTTTTTAGCTGGTTTACTTTCGCCAGCTTCACCCTGTGTTCTGGCAAAAACCCGCTGGTTGTCCGGTTTGTTGGTGGCTACAGCGACGGCGATAAGGGTAAGGCCTTCCGCTATTCCCTGGTTTTCGTTATCGGACTGTCATTAACTTTTACTGCTTTCGGCGCTGCGACTGGTCTTCTGGGAACCATGTTCGGAACCCTTGGTAGCCCGTGGTATCTTATAGCTGGGATAATCGCTCTGGTCATTTGTGGGCAACTGATGGGGTTGTACGAGATCAACCTCCCAATCAAGTGCGATTTCAAGCCGAAGCAAGATGGGATTGTCGGTGCTTTTCTGCTGGGACTGTTTTTTGGGGTGACCTCCTCACCCTGCGCTACACCGGTACTGGTGGTGCTACTGACATTTGTTGCCGGTAAAGGGCAAGTGCTGTATGGCATCGCGCTGTTGTTCTGTTACGCCATCGACCAATGTTTATTGATGCTATTCGCTGGAACGTTTACCGGTTTTGTGGAAGGGTTTGTCAAGGCGCGTGGGGTAGTTAATTTTTCTCTGTGGGCGAAACGCGTCAGCGGATTGATCGTAGCATTAGTTGGTGACTGGTTTGTGTGGAAGGGGTTGTGAATCTACAGACGCAAGATTGGTCGCTAAAGAATTGAAGGAGTGAAAACTCGATGAAAAAAGTATCTTTGTTGGTTTCAGTGTTTATCATGAGTTTCGCTTCCATGGTTTTAGCCGAGGAATCGGCTTTTGACAGCTTTCTTACCAAGTTCGATTATGAAACCCGTGCCGATATGAAAATCTACAGTAAAAAGTTGATTACCCTGCTGGTAGAAAAGAAGGCTGTGCTGGTAGATATCCGCTTCCCCGAAGAGACCAAGGTCTGGAAAATGGGCTTCGGGCTTTACATACCTCTAAATGAACTCCCAAAGCGCCTTGCTGAACTGCCCAAAGATAAAATCATCTTCTCCGCCTGCCCGCACAAGGATCGCTCCTCTATTGCCATGACGTATCTGCGCACCAAGGGGTATAAAGCCAAGTATCTTACCGACGGACTGATTGGCCTGGCTGAAAATTTACGAGGTGACAACGCCAAGGAGTTTTTGGAGGATGTAGAAAACTACAGTAAGTCGCCATCTAAACCATTATAAGATCACTCGAAGCAATCTTATTTATTCAAAAACGATTCTATCATCTATAATTTTTTTTGAACGGATTATGCAGTCCACTCAACCAGTCTGAAAGTTGTTCCGGATCACTCCCCATAACTCTGACGCGGTTTAGTGACATCCGTGCATTGCCGCATTTTCCGAGTGATTCACTATAGAACCGTTCGTCATCATCCCAGAAGGAGAAACAGCCACTGCAGGCATTCTAATCATTCCTGAAAGAAAGGTGCATTTTTAAATGTCTGAAATTGTCTGAAACTCAAACAATAAAAAACCCTGTGAACTGGCTATTCACAAGGCTTTACAAATACGGTCATCTGCTTCGGAGGCCTGTACTCTATCCAGCTGAGCTAACCGCCCAATATTATTCAACTATTTTTCCGTGATTTTGCAAAAACCATCTAAATGTTGACCATTTTGTAACCTAAAACCTGCTATATGTCAAAGCTTCATTCAAGGGCTAAATGTGACACAGGACAGTTAGCGTTACTGGTTTGACTGAGGGATGGGTCACGGCAGGGTCATAACTTTCATTCTCTCAAGTATTTTGACCATTGCCAGCGTATCCAAATGGCAATACTCCAATAGCCCTTGACGCAATCGTTCCTTCTCTTCGTTATCATCACTATTCCGCATGTTAAGCCATGCCTCACTAGCCATGGAACCATTATTAATGGCCAGTGAGTTATATGTAAGTTCAGGAACTAATGCAGGGAGAACAGCTTTCAGCGAATATGAGCCATTGAATTGCCAGTGGTAAATATTTTTGCTCCGATAAGGGGACATCAGGTCTATCATATTAACAATAATTGAATTTAGCGTTTCTCGATGTTTTGGAAAACTGCTTCCAAGCCATTCCATTATCTTGCTTTCAAACGCAGAATTCCAGGCCAGTACACAGGCATTCTCTGGCATTACACCAAGAAGGGCTTTCAAAAAAGATTCTCTTGGATCAACGTCCGCTGGTGCTAAAAATTCAAAATGAAAGAGTTCCCCTTCAGGTTCATTTTGCCAATGCAGTGAAAACTGGAACGGTATCTGTTGATAAGGGCATGTACCCTCAAATAGTGGAATTGGCGTCATGTACGTTGTTTCGAAATCCAGATATGCCAACGGATACCAGAGTTCGTCCAGAAAATCCTGAACTGCATTTTTATCCACTATCTCGTTCTTGTACAGAACGCCATCAAGCTGAAGTTGCTGCCGCCACTTTAGCGAGGTCGGTGGCACATCCTCCATCCTGATTATTCCCTGTTGATAAAGCTTGAATGGATCAGGTTTACCAAGGTCCACAAAGTCAAATACAGATGGTGTCGGAATATGTTTCCAACAGTGATGAACATAATCGCATTCATAAGGCTTGCTGCAGTGCGGACCTATATCTATAGCTGGTTCCGGGCCACATAACATTGCCCGTTGGCTCTCGGCTTCTATCTTTATACTCTCCTGCCGTAAAAGCACCTCATCCGTTACATCAACCCATTTGAACAATTTATGTGGTTCGATCTGTCCATTTTTAACATAGCTGGTATCTATTAAGACCAGACCAATACTTGAAATCGTAAGACCGCATCCGGTAATGACATGGTATTGGACTGCAGCATCGTTAATGTAGACATCTTTGGCTCTTGTAGCAGATTTGACTTCGCCCAGTTTCCAACCGTTTGCCGTCCGTTGCAGGATATCTGCCTTGCAAAAGATGTTGTCGTGGGAGAATGCGGCCTCATAAATTGTATCAGTACCTGACTCAATAAGTTTGCGCGTCTGCTCAATCTGTTCATAAAGCGGAACGCCATCAAACGGAATTTCAACACCTCCCGGATACAATTGCTGTGCAAGGTTGCCGATCTCGTGACCGGTATCAAATATCGCCTGGATATCCGGTGGAGTTTCAATCTTCAAATCAGGACGATGCGTTTGGAACCAGAGTGCCTTGTGACACTGCATACCTTTGATGAAGCGGGATTTACTGAGGAATGGGGTAAAACTACCCATGACAGACACTCCCTGCTTTTACATCATTCCACTCACGAAGACACCGAGCAAAGAGATGCTGAAAACTGTTGTCTTGTTTATCGTCTATAATGTCAGCTATTTCTTTAAAACCTATAACCATAAATCCCTTTTTACGTAAAGCCGCAATTTTCTTGTTATCGCTTGGGTTTGCTTCATCGAATGGAGCCAAGTATATTATTTTCGGTTTCCCTAAATGTGGTTCTTCCTCCCATGTATCTTGTTTTCCTCGGATAATTTTATTCTCTGACATTTTAGCTAACAGGCATCTGTATTTTTCCGGACTTTTACTTTCTTTAGCCACTATCAGAATATTGTTTACAATCTCTGAAAATTCAGTGTCTTTTGCTTTCGTCAAATACGAATTATTTCTTTCACCGGCTGAAGACAAATCGGTTTTTAGCTCAACAATAAATGAGTTCACCTTATTTTGTTTTTTCTCTTTTGTGAAGAGAACATAATCGAAGTTTACTGTATGAAATGTTTTAGGATTTTCCGGATTATTTTTATCATATCGAAAAGGAAATTCAGGAATTGGCTCGAATAGTTCGTCTTCAATCAAGCAGTTGCTTGATGCCAATATTTTTTTAATAAACAATCCGAAAAACAGATCAGCCCGCCTTTCTAATTGGTATTTTGGCAGATGTCGCCAGCTATCAAGATTCTTTAACATCTGTATAATTGCTTCTTCATGGTTCATAAATATTTTCCTTTCATATTTGTGTGATATTTTGCCTGCACTGTTTCCTTTGCAGGCATTTTTGTTAATAGTTCGGATAGTGTATCAATTTCGTTCAAGCGCCAAATCAATTCTTGAATCATACGACGTGACCATGTTTCTGTGGCGTATTCATTAAAATGGTAACAATCCCTGAACTCACCAGACAGCTTGTCAATTTCTTTTAAGAGTCAGATTGCAGCACATTCAGATAGTGGTATTCCGGCACTGTCCACAAGACGATCCAATATACTATTGCATTCAATATCCCGACCCGGATCAGTTGATTGTGAAAACTCATTACTGAGGACGTCATTACAGTTGCTACAAATCGGCTGCTCAATAACAGCACACCATATTCGCGGCTCTACAGGATCATTGGAGCAGAGTGGGCAGTACTTGTTGCCGTTAGTCACAGTAACCCTTTAACCCTGTCAGCCCAGACCTCAGCAGACTCCTGGGTTATATTCAGGCTGTTCATAGTCAAGTAAGATGACTCACTATAGCTACCTGTGAAGGCAATGCAATCAGGCTTGTTTGCTGTAAGAATCAGAGTCTGTTCTGGTGTCAGGCGTCGCAATCCGAGACATTTTCTCAAAGCACCGAGACCGACTTCGTAGGTGTTATCTCCAGGAACATTAACCAGAACGATGTAGCCTTGCTGCATGCGCCCACCTTCGACCCACGATTTTGTTATATGTTCAGGTGTCCCACTTTTTGCCATTTTCATTATTGTTTCCTTTCTATTCTCTGATTATTGATAACGTATCACACTACAGTGTCATTATTGGACACTGTTAAAATAATACACCCCAGCATTTATTCTCTGATGAGTCCTTCAGATTTAGTAGAGACTCGATTCACTCATTGCTGCTCATTTGATGTAACTTTCCACATTGTCTGCCAGACCACCAATAAGGAGAGTGACTTGAATTTTATCTCGCCACTTCTCATTGATCGAACTCCCTATCATTACGATAGCATCGTCTGAAAACCTTTCCTGAGCTGTTTGTGCTGCTATTGTATATTCATCAATAGTCATATCCGGAGAACTGCAGATGTTGATAACAGCAGAGGAAGCGCATTTAATTGACATAATTCGAGGGAACATGTGAGTAAATGCTGCTTCAACCGATTTATCTGCCCTTTGTTCGCCAGATGCGCTCCCCAAACCCACTGATATTCTGCCATTACAGGCATCCAAAAAGTTTCTAAGATCTGATGAGTTGTCATTTTGCTCCATTATTTCTGCCGCAGCATCAACCGCATGAAAGAGTACATTGCCAATATCTATCAACGGCCCATGTGGTGAATCTGCAAAATGTAAGTTCAGATCATACTGCTCTCCTGTCAATACATCATAGCTGGGATTATACAGAGTCATCGTCCCGTCAATTATTGAGAACTGACCACATACATCCAGATAGATTCCAGATTTGATAGACTGTTCAATTACACTTATCTTGTCATGCTCTGACACAAAGAATTCTATCTCAAGTGGAAAAGTGTTATTGCAAGCGTCCATTGCCAGGCATTGCAAAGAAAACTGGGTGTGAGGAAGATCACCGCCGTTAGCATATTGTGCAATATCAGTGACAAGACAGGTGGTGTTGATGAAGGGAGAGGATGGATCGTTTTTGTACATGATTGACTCCTGAGATGAATTTACTTCGCTTACTTCAACCGTTTTGACAAATGCCTGTTAAATTGATCTTCTCGTTCGACGGTCCAGTCCAAATCATGCCTACT
>CAJBRY010000418.1 GCA_903958085.1 uncultured Geobacteraceae bacterium | reverse complement strand
TTACTGTTACTGCAGCGTAATAATTGCTAAGCCCCCCGGCACAGTCGGGGGGCTTAGCAGAAACGTTATATTTTTTCCAGTCTCGCAACATTCTCAACATGAATAGTCTGCGGAAACATGTCTACAGGTTGAATTTCACTACACCGATATCCCAGTTTGTTGAGTATATCCAGATCTCTTGCCAGACTCTGCGGAGAGCACGAAACGTAAAGAATCAACTTTGGCCCAAGAGATGCGACCCGTTCCAGAACTTTTTGATCACACCCTTTGCGTGGCGGATTTAATACTGTCACATCGATTGAACGCTTATCTGCAGTCATTTCCTCCAGCAACTCTGCTACATCGCCAGCCTCAAACTGACAGTTTTTGATTCCGTTTATACGAGCGTTCATCGTTGCATCATTCACTGCATCTTCAACAACTTCAATACCAACAATGTTTTTTGCACTACCAGCAAGAAACAAAGAAATCCCGCCAATGCCGCAATAGAGATCAAGAACCGTTTCAGAACCACTGAGCCCGCTCCACTCTCGCACTTTGCTGTAAATAAGATTCGCACCGCTGTTGTTTACCTGAAAAAATGACCTTGGGGATATCCTGAAAGAAATATCCCCAATCCGCTCAGTCAGATACATTTTTTTGGTCAGAAAATAGTCTTTCTGCCCCAAGATGACATTTCCTTCAGTAGCATTCACGTTCTGGACAACTATTTCAACCTCTGGAACCAGTTCCTGCACAAAGCGACCAAGATGATGAATTTCGTTGTATGAACGCTTGGAAGTAACAAAAATAACCATAGCCTTTTTTTCGAATGTTGAAACTCGTACAACCAGATAGCGCAGCAATCCCATTTTGCTTTGCGGATTATAAATCTGTACCTTCCCCTTTTTTATCCCTTTTCTTGCTGCATCAACAACTTTATCAATGAGAGGATGATGAATCGGGCACTGTTCCAGATCATAAACATCATGACTGGCGCGGCGATAAATACCAATAAACGGTTCTGAAAACTTCCCTGCAACGCTCAACTTGGCTGTCGTCCGATAATGAATCAGATTATCCGGTGATAACAGCGGATGCACCACAAGACCGGATAAATCTTGATATTTCGCCATCTCGGCCAGAATCATTCCGCGCTTCCAGTTTTTCTGTTCGGAGTATTTCATGGCAATCATTGGACAACCGAAACAATCGGCACTTTCACGACATGGCGGATTGGCACTCCGCAACTTGGATGGCAACTGCAGTTTTTTCAAATGGCAAAATGCCGTACCACCGGCAACATGATCTACACCGGCAAAAACATCATCTCCCGGCACTGCACCAGTAACCTTGAAAGTCATTCCATCTTCGTTGCGAGCAATCCCGTATCCGTTTTCATCCAGAGAGACTATGCGCAACTGCAGAACATTTTTACGGGTTATCGGTACAAAGACCTTCTCAGCCGCCATTTTTACAGCAGGCTTACGAGATGGTGTCTGCACGGTTTTTACCTTCGTACGATCGTAATTATTTTTTTTGTTCACAATATTAATTCCTTTTTGTTCGACTGTTCCAGATACTCACGAAACTTTTCAAAAGCCTGTGCGCGATGACTTATTCCATTTTTCTCTGTCAGCGAAAGCTCCGCCATGCTCCTTCCAAAGCCATCAACAAGAAAGAGCGGGTCATAACCAAATCCCCCATCCCCTTTTGCCTCGTTAAGGATTCGCCCTGCCACTCTGCCGGAAAAAAGCTGTTCAGTACCTTCCGGAGTAACATAAGCCAGCACACAGACAAACTCTGCCTGCCGGTTCCCATTGGAAACACCATTGAGCTCTTCAAGCAACCTGGTGTTGTTTGCAGAATCACTCGCACCCTCACCGGCATATCTTGCCGAGAAAACACCCGGACGACCATCCAAAAAATTTACGACGAGACCGGAATCATCTGCCAATGCAGGGAACCCGGTAAACCAGGCAGCCTCGCGAGCTTTTTTCAAGGCATTTTCCTCAAATGTTGCACGATCTTCAACGGTTTCAGGAAAACTGGCAAATTCAGATGCACTTGATATTTTGTCCACAAGACCTGTCAGCAACGCACTGATTTCAATAATCTTTCCTTTGTTACGCGTAGCCACGACCAAATGCCTCATCCGACAAGCGCCTCCTGTTGAAAAGAAAAAAGCTGCTGAACGCCAGCAACGGCGAGGCTTCTCATTGCATCCATCTCGGCGCTGGTAAACGGTTCTGCCTCTGCAGTCCCCTGTACTTCCACAAAACGCCCGCTCGAAGTTATGACAAAATTCATATCAACCTCGGCAGAAGAGTCCTCCAGGTAATTCAAATCAAGAAGAGCCTCTCCGTCTAATATTCCAACACTAACGGCTGCAACAGCCTCTTTCAGCGGAATATCTGCTAACATTCCCTTCAGTTTCAGTTTTGTCAAAGCATCAACAAGAGCAACATACGCGCCGGTTATGGAAGCTGTTCTGGTTCCACCGTCAGCCTGCAACACATCGCAATCTATATATATTGAGCGTTCTCCAAGTTTTGTCAGATCAGTGACTGCTCGCAGCGAGCGACCGATCAGACGTTGAATTTCAAGAGTGCGACCGGTCTGTTTGCCTTTTGCAGCTTCTCTGGGTGATCTTGTATGCGTAGCACGCGGCAGCATTGCATACTCAGCGGTAACCCATCCGGTACCCTTTCCTCGCAGAAATGGCGGCACTGACTCTTCCACCGAAGCGGTACAGAGAACCTTGGTGTCACCAAACTCAATCAACACCGAGCCTTCAGCGTGTTTGGTAAAGTTGCGCGTAATTTTTATTGAACGTAAAGCATCGGCACTGCGTCCATCATTTCTCATAAATTGCTCCTAAAGCGCTTTAAAATCAAAACTTCTAGCTGTTCATTACCCTGTCAATGGATTTGAGTCAAACAAAAAGGGAATCTGAAAAATCAGATTCCCGTAAAATTCTTTCCGAATATTTTAAAAAAACTAACCGAGATGGGTATTGTTGTTCCTCGCTCTATTTGCAAGTATGGTTGAATCCATAATTTCTCCGCAACATGTGCACTTCCAGGCATCGAACGAGCGGACAAAATCATAGAACTTCTCGACGAACATGCGACCTTTACAACGTGGACAATGCATATCATCCCCCCCCATTACCGAATAAAATATTTGACGGGTGGGACATCTACATCAAGCATGCCAAGTATTGATTCCATCCTTCACAAACAAACCAATAAAAAATTTAATGCCTATTTTCAGTAAGTTGGAAATATCCAAAAAGCTCTTTATATTTCTTTTCACCTATGCCTTCAACTAAAGCAAGGTCTTCAACATGGAAAATACTGCCATTCTTTTGACGGTATTCCGATATTCGCTGCGCCAATATCGGGCCAACACCTGGAAGACTGCCGAAATCAGCCAGAGTCATCCTGCTAATATCCAATGGGATTTTGAGAACTATGGATTCAGCTACTGTCATCTGATTCAGAGTTACTTGTGATGTTCCATCAGACATATTTGAGAGGTTTAGAGACATGCCATTCTGTAGTTTTCGGCTATAATTAAACTCATGAACCGATTGCTGAAACGACCGCACAGGCTCCGCCAAATTAATGACACTTACAGCCAATTGATTGGCACTAACTTCGTAAATGCCCGGATGACGAACTTCGCCGCTGACTTTGACTAAAATTCTATTGCTTGATAAAGCATGAAAAGCCGCAGAAACAGGAGTATCCTGATTCTTACGACTTTTCAAATATAGCGGCACAAAAAGGAGTACCGCAGATGTAAGCATTACAAGGCGTTGCATGATGTTAATATTCAGACTAATCCTCCGGTTTGAGTAGAGCAAGTGATAGTTTTACCAGCTTCTCAGTCCAGCTACTTTCATCAGGATAACTGTGGCGTTGGCTGTGGCATAGTCGGCTGCTGTTGCGGTTTCAAGTCCTACGGCTATGCGGAAGACTATTAGTGCGTCTGTCTTTAAACAAAAAATATACCGTAAACCTTTGGAGTCTTTTCAGTTATTACTTTTAGGGTGTAGAACCCTGCGG
This sequence comes from uncultured Geobacteraceae bacterium, assembly GCA_903958085.1. GTDB lineage: Bacteria > Desulfobacterota > Desulfuromonadia > Geobacterales > Pseudopelobacteraceae > JACRCG01. The sequence goes on along the minus strand of CAJBRY010000418.1, from coordinate 3,994 downwards.
GTCAGGAATGCAACTGCAAAAAACAGCAGATTTACCATAACAATTGAGGCGCTCGCGGGGAGGTTGGACATGATGGATATGATTATTCCTATAACAACCGAACTGCACCCCTGAAGCGCTGCCAGAAGGATACAGGCCTTGAAACCTCGGGCAAGCTGAAGCGCAGAAGCTGCAGGAACTATTAGCATCGACGAAATCAGCATTATGCCGACAAGTTTCATTGCGAGCACAACCGACAAAGCGGTAAGCAGTACCAGAATAGCGTTTATATATGATGTGCGTACACCTGAAACTTTGGCAAGTTCATCACTGAATGATATGGCGAACAGTTCGTTATAATAAAGTGTAAGCAACAGCATGACCCCAAGGCAGAGCAGTGCCGCGATGACTACCTCCTCGCTTCGTATTGAAAGAATGTTGCCGAACAGATAACTGAGCAGATCAACATTATATCCACCGCCAACACTGGCAAGAATAATTCCCGCAGAAATACCGAGCGCTGATACCAGACCGATCGCAGCATCGCCACTTAAACGCCCTTTATCGGTCAGCTTAAGTATTCCGAGTGATGCCAGAAGAACAATCGGCATCGTCACCAGCAGCGACATTGCCGAATAAAGTTTTAACGCCAGAGCAATTGCAGTGCTGCCGAATGTGACGTGCGCCAGGCCATCACCTATAAGCGACAACCGGCGCAGGACCAGAAATACCCCCAGCACAGAGCATAGAAGCGCAATAAGTGTTCCGGCAAGCAAAGCGCGCTGGATGAAACCGTATGAAAGTATTTCGAGTAGATTCATAGTCAGTGTCTATGGCACATAAGATGTTGAGAATGTTCGCCGAACAGCGAAGACATTTCTGGTGAACAGCAAAATTCGTCAAAACTGCCGTAAAATAGAATCTTTTTGTCAAGATAGAGCATCTTGGAAGCATGTTCTCCGATAGCCCCGCTGTCATGCGTTACCAAGAGCACGGTCACTCCACGAGAACGATTGATCTCCGCTATCATGCCGTAAAAACGATCTCTTGTTTCGGGATCAAGCGCAGCTGTAGGCTCATCCAGCACAAGCAGTTCAGGATCATTTACAATAGCTCTGGCAAGAAGAACACGCTGAAGCTGCCCTCCTGAAAGTTCACCTATCATTTTACGTTCAAGCTCTAAAATAGCTAATTCTTCGAGTGTTATATTTATTTTTGTGTGATCTGATTTATTCAGGCGTTTAGGAAATTTCTTTCTGGATAACAGACCAAGTCCGACAGTTTCATGGACAGTTGCAGGAAATACCGGGTTTACCAGATGCAGGCTTTGCGGCAGATAACCAATCTTGTGCCAGTCACGAAAATCTGATAACCGGGAACCAAACAGAGAGGCGGAACCGCTGTTGACAGTAATCAGACCAAGCAGAGCTTTCACCAGCGTACTTTTACCGGAACCATTCGGCCCTACAATGCCCACATAGTCGCCTCGCTCAACAAGAAAGGAAATATCCTCAAGCACCCTCCCCTCACGATAGCTGCACGAAAGCATTTTTGTTGAAACTATTTCGCCCGGCATTGAAGCCCTTTCTGCAGATTTTCAAGGTTTCGATCCATCAGATCAAAAAAGGAAATGTTTTTCGACATATCATCACGCGACAGGTTATGCGCTCCATGCAGCATCAAAACTCCAACACCCGCCTCCTGCGCCAGAGTTTCGGTCAAGCGAGGAGATAAGAGTTCTTCAGCAAAAAGATACATGGCACCAGACTTCCTGATTTCCTTCACAAGTGCCGCCATACGTTCAGCAGAAGGCTCAGAGTCAGAGGATACCCCACTCAGCGCATGATATTCAAGTTTGTAACGACCTGCCAGATAACCGAACGTGTAGTGGCCGCCATGAAGGAGTTTTCTGGTAGCACACTCTGTCAGAGAGTTTTTGTAAAGATCATCCAGCGTTAAGAGCAGTTTTTTCAAGGTTTCAGCATTTTGACGGTAAACCGAGGCATTAGCGGAATCAGCAGCAATAAAACCATCAAGAATAGCATCAACTATGTACGCGGCATTGGCAAAATCAAGCCAGAAATGGGGATCCATCGTTTTCTCATCATGACCATGACCATGATCATGTTCATCCACCCCCAAAGCCTCACGATAAGAGATCTTTTCACCGGCATTAACGACGCGCAGCTTTTTGTTTTCAATCCCGGCAATTATTTTCTCAGCCCACGGTTCCATATACTTGCTGGTATAGATAAACAGCCCGGCGCGACTGATCCTTATCATATCTTCCGGCTTCGGCTCAAAGGTATGCGGCTCAACCGCTGGCGGCAGAAGCATTGTAACCTGCGCCTTGTCACCGGCAATAGTGCGGGCAAAATCGTACAGCGGGAAAAGAGTTGTGACAACCTGTAAACCAGTCGCAGGCTTGAATTCTGCCTTTTTACAGCCGGTGACAAAAAGCACTAGAATGCACAAAAAAATAAAAACTCTGATTTTCATCATGCCTCTTCCCCTCTGAGCCTGATTCCTTCGGGATGCATAGTGATGGCTCCCTCTTTATAAAGTCCGCCAACAGCCTTTTTGAAACTCTTTTTACTCAAACGAACCAGCAGAGCTATTGATTCTGGAGAACTTTTGTCGGTTAGAGACAAAAATCCGTCATGTTTTTTCAGAGCCGCAAGTAGAGTTTCACGGTCTTTAAAGGCCTCCTGCGCCCCCCCCTGTCGGAGCGTAACATCAACCTTCCCGTCGTCCCTGATTTTCTTTACATAGCCGCACAGATGCTCGCCACATTTCGGCTTTATGACTAATTCAGTATGAAAGAGTAGACCACCGAAACAGTTATTGATGATAACCTTAGCGCCCAAATCAGTGTAAGCATAGACAAGCAGGGCAACCTCCTGCCCTTCTTTTAAACTGTCATCTGCCGGAATGATGAATTTATCGAGCTTAGTTGTTGCCGCCACTCGTCCGCTGGTATGAAGATATATTCTGACCAGAACCTGGTCACCCCGCCTTACCGGATCGTTCTGCTCGCCAAACGGCAAAAGCAGATCCTTTTCAAGTCCCCAGTCAAGGAAAGAACCAACCGTGGTAGTCTCTATAACTTTCAGAAGCGCAAAATCCCCGACAACAGCTCGCGGCCTTTTAGTGGTGGCGGTCAACCTCTCTTCAGAGTCAACATAGACAAAAACATTTAGAACCGTTCCAACTTCCGCTCCTTTTGGAAGAAGTCGCAACGGAAGCAAGGCATCTCCCTCTGATGTTTTGAAAAGAGCACCGGCAGCGGTAATTTTTGAAATTGGAAGCTGATTGAAATTGCCGATATTAAGCATATTTACCTCTAACTTTGATAGCGCCACTTGAAGTTTACTGTTTTACATTCCGGCATGACTCTGCGAAAAAGATTAAATCCATCCTCAGTCACCGAAGTTCCGCTGCATGTAAGCCATTTCAGCCTACGAACAATTGCCAGGTTTAATATCCCGTCATCACCAATTGGTGTATGGTAAATAGAAATACGTTGGAGCGATTCTAACGGTCGCAATAGTTTAAGTGCCTGATCAGTGATTGACGAGTCCGATAGATATAACTCCTGCAATCCAGTCAAATGAGCAATCATGGGAAGAATTCTATCGTCGCAGTTATATAGAAACAGAGATTGAATATCATTGGGCTGAAGATCCATAAGAAAATCGCCAGCAAATTTTTTATCCGCTTTTATATCCAGACGTAATGAGGTATCAAGAAAAATCTCTTTAGCCCCTCGAGCTATTCCGATCTGTTTCCAATCCCTAAAATCAATCGAAGCTGCGCTCCTGGTAAAGAGTGTTCCACAATTCTGTTCAGCCGGAAAGCGCACAACACGGGTTTCATGGGGGATGCCATTTTCCGTTGAGAAATTGTCCACCTCACCGCGAACTGCCGATAATCGGCGACGAAGTCTGCCTATATCAAGATCAACTGCTGCAGCCATTTCGGCAAGCAGATCTATACCATCTGCAAGCGAATCATC
>CAJBRY010000417.1 GCA_903958085.1 uncultured Geobacteraceae bacterium | reverse complement strand
GATGAAGAAGTTATTGATGATAAAGGATACAATAGCTGATATAACGATGCAGCAGGTTTTAACCCGTGCAAAAGAGTTTGACGTTATTGCAACAATGAATCTGGAAGGTGACTTGATTTCGGATGCGCTGGCTGCTCAGGTCGGCGGAATAGGCATAGCTCCTGGAGCCAATATAAACTATGTGACCGGGCACGCAATTTTTGAGGCGACCCACGGTACCGCACCTAAGTATGCCAATCTTGATAAGGTTAATCCCGGTTCAGTAATTCTTTCCGGCGTAATGATGCTGGAGTATTTATGTTGGCAGGAAGCAGCAGATTTGATCGTAAAAACGCTCGACAGGACAATTGCCCAGAAACGGGTAACGTATGATTTTGAGAGGATGATGCAGGGTGCAACGTTACTTTCCTGTTCAGGCTTTGCAGACGCTTTGATTGAAAATATGTAGCATGTAGTAGTCAGTAGGGGCTGGAGATACAACTCCTGCCTTATTTTTCAAAAAAACAGAAGAGGAGGAAACAGTATGGCTCGTAAAAAGATTTCACTCATTGGTGGCGGACAGATTGGTGGAGTTCTTGCTCAGCTTTGTGCTTTGCGTGAACTTGGTGATGTTGTTCTTTTTGACATTGTTGAAGGTCTGCCACAGGGTAAGATGCTTGACATTGCCGAAGTTGGTCCGGTTGACCGTTATGATGTCAACCTGAAAGGCACCAACAGTTACGAAGATATCAAAGGTTCAGATATCGTAATCGTTACTGCCGGCTTGCCTCGTAAACCAGGTATGAGTCGCGACGACCTTATCGAAGTTAACTCGAAGATAATGACTTCAGTTGCTGAGGGGATCAAGCAGTATGCTCCTGAGTCGATTGTTATCGTTATTTCCAACCCTCTTGATGCTATGGTTACACTTTGCCAGAAGATTACAGGTTTCCCTTACAATCGTGTAATCGGGCAGGCAGGCGTTCTTGATTCAGCTCGCTTTGCAACATTTATTGCCTGGGAACTTGGAGTATCCGTGAAGGATGTAACTGCTATGACTCTTGGTGGTCACGGCGACGATATGGTTCCTCTTGTACGTTATGCCAGCGTAAATGGTATTCCTGTAATGGAACTGCTTGAGCAGAAATACAAAGATGCGGCCAAAGCAAAAGAAGTTATGGAAGCTATGGTTAAGCGTACTCGTGGCGCTGGCGGTGAAGTTGTTGCACTTCTCAAAACCGGCTCTGCTTTCTACTCACCAGCATCTTCAGCAATTGCTATGGCTGAGTCAATTCTTAAGGATCAGAAACGCGTTCTTCCTACCTGCTGCTTCCTGCAGGGTGAGTTTGGTGTAAATGGCTTCTACGTTGGCGTGCCTGCAGTTCTGGGCGAAAAAGGCGTTGAAAACATTATCCAGTTCAAGCTTGATGCTGAAGAGCAAGCAATGATGGATAAGTCTGTTGCAGCAGTTAAAGAATTAGTAGGTAGCATGAAATAGTATTTGATTCCAGGTCTCTGGACGTAGGTGAAAGAAGGGTGGAGTTTGCGCCCTTCTTTCGCTACTTTTTGGAGCCTGTATTTACTGCCTTTTAATAAGGAAAAAGGAGTCTTTCGAAGATGGAAAAAACATTGCCAAAAATTGAGATTATCGAGAAGTACTGCAAAGGGTGCCACATCTGCGTCGAGTTTTGCCCCAAGCAGGTATTGGAAATGCAGGGTTTTGTGGTTGCTGTCAAGAATCTTGAAGCATGTATTAAATGTATGCAGTGTGAATTGCGTTGCCCCGACTTCGCTATCAAAGTCATAACCGAATAAATCTACAGGAGGAAAAGAACAGTGTCCAAAAAAGTAGCGTTTCTTCAGGGTAACGAAGCAGCTGCATTCGGAGCATTATATGCCGGTTGCGACTTCTTTGCAGGCTACCCGATAACCCCATCAACCGAAGTTTCTGAAGTCCTCTCTGCCGAACTTCCTAAAACCGGCGGAAAATTTCTGCAAATGGAAGACGAAATTGCTGCCATGGCTGCAATTCTCGGAGCATCACTCGCGGGAGCCAAGGTTTTGACTTCCACATCTGGTCCGGGACTTTCACTTAAGCAGGAACTTGTCGGCTATGGCTGCATAGCCGAAATCCCATGCGTTGTTTATAACGTTATGCGTGGCGGTCCTTCAACAGGAATGCCTACCGGTCCAAGTCAGTCAGACGTAATGTGTGCAAAGTGGGGAACCCATGGTGACCATCCTGCTATCTGCCTGACCCCCGCTTCCGTTCAGGAAACTTACGATGAAGTTATTCGGGCATTTAACCTGTCTGAGAAATATCGTACACCGGTAATGGTTATGCCTGATGAGATTGTAGCCCACATGCGTGAGCGCATTGTATTCCCGGAACCGGGCGAGGTGGAAGTGATTCCGCGTAAAGCTCCGACTGTTCCACCTGAACAGTACAAGCCTTACGATACTAGCTTTGGTGATGTGCCGCCACTTGCAGCTTTCGGCTCTGGTTACAAGTTCCATGTAACCGGTCTAAATAAAATGCAGGACGGTTTCCCAACTACCAAAGCTGAGATCGTTCAGGCAGAGGAAGAGCGTCAGGTTCGCAAAGTAGATGCAAACATTGATGATATTGTTCAGTTTGAAGAGTATATGCTTGATGATGCTGAAGTTGTTGTAGTTGCATACGGCTCTACTTCACGTTCGGCTCGTTATGCAGTTAATGTTGCTCGTGAACAGGGTATCAAAGCCGGAATGTTCCGCATCAAGACCTTCTGGCCGTTCCCGGATAAACAGATTAAAGCATTGGCTTGCAAGGTCAAAGGCATTGTCATTCCAGAGATGAATCTGGGAATGTGCTCACTTGAACTTGAGCGTTGTGCGCAGGGCAAGGTTCCTGTCCTCGGAATTTTCCGTGTTGATGGAGAACCTATAAATCCCGACCAGATCCTCGATAAGATCAAGGAGGTTAAATAACTATGTCTTTTGATTATGATAAATATCTTCGTCCCGGCAAATTACCCCACATCTGGTGCCCAGGTTGCGGTCACGGCATCGTAATGAAGGGGTTGATCCGAGCTATGGACACTCTTAAGCTGAAGAAGGAAGAAACTGCTATCGTATCTGGTATCGGTTGCGCCTCGCGTCTTCCTGGATACATTGATTGCTGTACCCTGCACACTGCACATGGTCGTGCTGCTGCTTTCGCTACAGGCGTAAAGATGGCCAAACCGGAAATGAATGTCATACTGGTCGGCGGCGATGGTGATGGTACTGCTATCGGCGGAAATCATTTCATACACGCATGCCGTCGTAATATAGATATGACTTACATTATTATGAACAATTATATTTACGGTATGACAGGCGGCCAGTTCTCACCGGCTACTCCTACCGGCCATAAGGCATCCACTACTCCTTATGGCAACCCGGATCCTAACTTCGATATCGCCAAGCTTGCTATCGGAGCCGGTGCAACTTTTGTAGCCCGCGGAACGGCTTTTCACGCCAACCAGATTGACAAGCTGATCGTTGAAGCAATTCAGCACAAAGGCTTTTCGGTTGTAGAGATTCTGGATGACTGCCCGACCACTTATGGTCGTCGTAACAAGTACAAGTCGGTTATCGAGATGATGAACCGTCTGAAGGAAGTTGCAGTACCGGTCAAAGCTGCTGAAAAAATGACTGCTGAGCAGTTACAGGGCAAGGTTTTAACCGGTGTCCTTTATAAAGAAGAGAAGCCAGAGTACATTGCCGAGTACGCTAAAGTCATTGAGCGTGCCAAGGCTGCCAAGTAACAATTACAGGAAAAGGAGCGATATATTCATGTCAAGATATGAACTCAGGTTTTCCGGTGCGGGTGGACAGGGTCTGATCACCGCCGGGATCATCATGGCAAAGGCTGCTTCGATTTACGAAGGCAAGCAGGCCGTGCAGTCGCAGAGCTACGGCCCTGAAGCCCGTGGTGGTGCATCAAAATCGGAAGTAATAATTTCAGATGGTCCTATTGACTATCCTAAGGTTACTCAGTGTGATGCCTTGTTAGCTATGACACAGGAAGCCGCAAACAAATATTCACACGACCTGAAGGAAGGTGGTGTACTTTTGATAGATTCCGACCTGGTAAAGAATGTCCCGGCCGGTAATTTCAAAACAGTTGCATTTCCTATCATAAATACAGCAAAGAACGAAGTAGGACGAGAAATTGTAGCAAATATTGTTGCTCTTGGTGCAATGGTTGCTCTAACTGGTCAGGTAACCCGTGAAAATGCAGAAAAAGCTGTTCTTTCCAGCGTTCCTGAAGCATTTTTAGAGCTGAACAAGAAAGCATTCAGCATGGGATTTGAAAAGGCTCTGGCAGCAAGCGCCTGAAACATGCATCAAATCATCTAACACGAAAAGCTCGGTGTGTTGACATCGGGCTTTTCGTGTTTTTTAAATATGAAGTTGAATATCGGCTTGCTGAAATTTCAATTATGATGATAAATTCATAAATAATGAAAAAACTTGTAAAGCCTGATATAAAGGAATGGTAAATGCGTAAAAACGATTTAATCAATATTCTGGATGTTCATGAATGAAAACCCCGGTATGTTTTGAAATACTTGTTCGCAATGGTCAGATAGATGAAGTCATATCAAGACTGATGAGCGGCAAAGAAGCGGACGTATATGTTGTTCAGTCAAAGGGAGAACTATGTTGTGCAAAAGTTTATAAAGATGCCCGTTCGCGTAGCTTTTCGCAGCTTGCCAGATATCAGGAAGGACGAAAAGGGCGTAACAGTCGTCAGGCCAGAGCAATTCAGAATAATTCAAAGTATGGACGTAAAGAATCTGAAGAGGCATGGAAAAATGCTGAAGTAGATGCCTTGAAAACGCTTTATGAAGTTGGAATACCGGTGCCAAAGGTTTATGGCTATTCTGCAGGAGTACTGCTGATGGAATTTGTTGTTGATTCTGATGGCAGAGCTGCTCCCAGACTTAATGACATCAGGTTTACGCCTGCTGAAGCTCGAAAATATCATCTTGAAATGATAAGTAATATTGTTCAAATGCTGTGCGCAGGAATTATTCATGGTGACCTGTCTGAATACAACGTGCTAATCGGCAGTGACGGCCTGGTAATAATTGATCTGCCGCAGGCTGTAAATGCCTCTGGTAATAATAATGCTCACAGCATGTTGGTACGCGACGTAGAAAACATTACAGCATTTTTTGCTCGTTTTGCTCCCGAGCTAGCCTCAACAGATTATGGACAGGAAATATGGAAACTGTATGCAGGTGGCAAATTAAGTAAGGATTCCAAATTGACTGGCATCTTTGAACAAAGCGATATTCCGGCTGATGTAAAAGGAGTAATGCGTGAAATTGACTATGCAAGGATTTTACACGAACGAACTGTTGCAAGACTTTCACAATAATCCCAAATCCATAAAAAACATTATAGTTTTGCACCACAGTTGTTTCAATAATGTTTCTGACTAAAGAAATGGCTGTAATCTTGATCCTCTGCCTTCTGTTGCTGCAATTTTCTTCCCAAAGCTCAGCGGAGGAATCATACCAGTTTTCTCTTGGCGGCGGAAATCTAACTACAGCACCTGCTGACGAGAAGGCTCCGGAACCGGGACTGATTACTGCAAAATATGGCTTTATAATAGCAAAGGATTTCGTGCCGTATTTGGGAACAGGGCTTGCCTACTCCTATCAGCCGGACTCAAAAACGGGCGATATTACAAAACTTAAAACCGGCTTGGCTGCTCAATTTGGCTTTAATTACAAACTTGGCATAAACTCAACTTTGAAACTGGATTACAAATACCTTTCAGTCTCACCCGATCTTCCCAATAATGATAGTAAAACAACTCCGCAATCACTTGGAGTGGGAATTGACATTAAGTTCTGACATAAAAAACAAAAAGCCCCAAATTAGAGTATGGGGCTCTTAATAATAAATTATTGGCGGGGTTGACGGGGCTC
>CAJBRY010000416.1 GCA_903958085.1 uncultured Geobacteraceae bacterium | reverse complement strand
CGTGAGTATCGGAACTCCAAGGAACGCGAAGTTCGCAAATAAATTTTGAAAGGCCACCATTCAACTTTGAATTGTTGAGTAAGAGGCTTTCCTGCCTGCTATTACAATTCAAGACTACGGAATTTCAAAGTTATAACAAAACAAGAAGAATATTTTTAACCACTAATCCGCACTTATCTTACACTAATAATAAATATGCAATGAATGAAGTTTTCGGAATGAAAACTTCATTCATTGCATGGTTTGTATTTAATTCCTGTTAGTGACGATTAGTGAGAATTAGTGGTGAAATCTTTTTTGCTATTTAAAGTTGCGGCTTTTAGCCGCCTAATTGGAGAAGCAGGCCGGTAAGCCTGCCTTACTTCAGTTTTGCAATTACCTCAAGTTCCTGAAGAATGCATATAAAAGCAGGAAACGCTAAGAGGAAAGCTGGAAAAGCGTAGTTTTAAGAACCCTGAAATGTTATTTTGTGTGCAGATTGAAAATAGCAAAAAGGTTTTTATATGAAAATTGGGATATTGCCGGCACCGAAAGAAATTATTGCTAATCAGGGAGAGCTTCGCATTCCAATCGGGACGCAAGGGCATCAAACATGTGTATTAATGTCCGATGAGCAGGCTCGCGTTCCTGCTGATCTGATTGCGAAACGATTCAAGTTGGAACTGGTGTGCAGACAACAGGCTGAAGGCGCCCATATCCGGGTCAATCTTGTCAAGAATCTTGAATTTACGAAAAACCTCCCCCATGACCGCCGTGTTGAGGCATATTGTCTGGAAATCTCCCCAAATGGCATAAACATCTCTGCGTTAACTTCCGAAGGATTGCTACGCGGTGCGGCGACCTTGTTTCAAATGACTCGCATCGAAAACGGGATGGCAACAGTGCCTAATGCAGTCATAAACGACTGGCCGAATTTCCGTTATCGCTGTGCTTCCAATTGGCTGGTTAATGTGGAGCACAGCCGCTGGGCTTATGACCGTGGAGACGGGCGTGAAGCCTTTCTCAGGCGAATAAAGCGCAAACTCGATTTCTGCTTTGAGCATAAAATCAACATGGTCTGGTTTGACGGCTTTGGCTGGAATACGGATCGGTTTCCAGGTTATGCCACTCTTATGGAAGAGTGTACCCGTTACGCCCGCCGACTGGGAATCAAACTTGTGTTTGGAGGCTATGGTGGGGGATACGGAACGGCCTATCAGACTGGAGAGATATACAGATGCGGCTATTTCGGTAAAGTATATCTCAACAGTCTCCCATATCCGGACGGAAAAGAATATGATTGCTGCGGATTGCCAGGGCATAATGCTGAAAGCCGCCGTTACGGAACGTGCTCTTCCAATGAGTTTTTAAGGGCGGCGAAAATGGAGGAGATGAAACAATTTGTCTCCGAAGTAAAACCTGGAGTCATGTATATCCATGACATTGATGCCGGGAGCTGGCAGGCCGCCAGCGAGGCGTGGAAACAGCGTTGCGGGGAATGCCGCAGGCGCTGGCCAAACGACGAAATGCACGCCGCCGATGGACAGGCTGGTGCCTATGCCTCCTGGTTCAGGCAGGTGCGCCAGGAGTTGAACGCTCTGCCAGGATCTGGCGATTATTCCCCGGCAAAGGATCTGACCCTGGTATTCACCTCCCCGTTATACACCCATTATGAAGAAAAGGGACCGGAGAACTTATGGGAGCTTGAGATGCGATATTTCGAAAGTTTAAGCCGGCTGATCGGGCCTGTTCAAGGCATTGAATTTGGCTTGCGGGAGCAGTTTTATTATAAAAATAATAGAAAGAAAATAAACAGTTTGCGAACAGTGCTGGACAAGGTCGGCAACGGCCATGGAATTTATGTCCTTTCGTTCGGCGG
>CAJBRY010000415.1 GCA_903958085.1 uncultured Geobacteraceae bacterium | reverse complement strand
TTGACACCCCTCTCAGGTGTCATTTTTTTTATTGACAAAAGGCTTATTTTGATATATAATGAAAGTATGGAGTCATATAAAGGTCGGTAAAGTAATAAATATAGAGAAGGTGTCAAAGAATACTGGATCGTTCATCCAAATGACCAGACCGTTCTTGCATTTAAACTTCTTGAAACAGGTTTGTATGGTGTTCCAGATCGTTACTCTGCTGAAGATACTATCTCAGTTCCTTTGCTTGGTGAGTTGCAAATAGACCTTACAAAGGTTTTTACATCTCCTGAATAGACCTGAATCCCCCACAAAGACTTTCTGCATTAGAAGTTCTTGCACTCTGTAATCCTTGGCAAAGCTGATAATGCATTTGTTTTTGGCCACCGACTGTTCCTCGTTCAAGCCTTTCTTCTGATAAATAAATCTCATTTTGATGCATAATTATATAAAATTATCTTGACAAGTATTTATAATAGGGTAAAAGGCTAATAAACTATTGTTAGTTTTGGGATTCTCAAACGATGAAAATCAATAATAATGTAAAAACTATTAGGGAATCAAAATTGATGAGCAAATCTGAGCTTGCCCGCAAAGCTTCAGTATCTGTTCTTACAATTGGAAGAATTGAGCGTGGTGAGGAGTGCCGTATGGAAACGAAGCGGAAGATCATATTGGCCCTTGGTTATGCTCTTGGGGATAAAAACAAAATATTTCAGGATCAGGAATAAACGGGACTGGATATGTTTCTATTTAAGAAGAAAAAAGAGGTTATAGGCATAGACATCGGATCAAGTTCCGTGAAACTTGTCCAACTGAAGGAGAACAAGGGTTCCTACGAGCTTTTGAATATTGGAATTTCTCCGTTGCCTCCAGAGGCTATAGTTGACAACTCCCTTATGGATACTTCTGCTATTGCTGCTGTAGTGAAGAGTCTTATATCCGGCCTTGGTATCAAGGTTAAAGATGTTGTTTGTTCAATTTCAGGCAACTCGGTTATTATCAGAAAAATAGTACTGTCAGCAATGCCGCAGGAAGAGCTGGAAGATCAGATCTCCTGGGAGGCGGAGCAATATATCCCGTTCGATATAAACGACGTAAATATGGACTTCCAGATTTTGTCACCGGACTCTATGGATCCTTCCAAGATGAATGTGCTTCTGGTCGCAAGTAAAAAAGATATTATTAACGATTATGTCTCGTTGTTCAGTGAAGCCGGATTGCAACTTTCGGTTGTCGATGTTGACTCGTTTGCCGTTCAGAATGCATTTGAGGCTAATCATGATTTTGCCCCTCAGGATATTATTGCTTTAGTTAATATTGGCGCCAGCGTCATGAATATAAATGTTGTTAAAGACGGGATTACGCTTTTTACAAGAGATGTTCAGATCGGCGGAAATCTTTATTCAGAAGAAATCCAGAAACAGCTTGGTCTTAGCAGCGAGGATGCTGAAAAAGCGAAGTTGCTCGCGCACGAATCCAATAATAAAGTACTAATAAATGTTGTAATGAAGGTGAACGAAAGTATTGCACAGGAAATTCGACGTTCGCTGGATTTTTATAACTCAACCGCCAGTGAAGATCGTATTTCCAGTTTTTTTGTAAGCGGCGGATGTTCCAAGGTTTATAATCTCCTGACAGCAATTACTGAAAAAATTGGTTTACCTGTAAATAGGCTGAATCCTTTTGCAAAGTTAAAATACAACGAAAAGGATTTTGACCCGGAATACCTTGACGAAATAGCTCCATTTATGGCGGTGCCTATTGGTCTTGCCATCAGGAGGGTAGGGGACAAATGATTAGAATAAATCTTTTACCCGTCAGGGCTGCCAAAAAGAAAGAAACAGCAATTCAGCAATTTGTGTTGGCTGGAGCTGTTGTCGTTATAATTGCTCTGGTTGTTGGGGCGCTGTATGGTCTAAAATATATTCAGGTAAATACAACAAAAAATGAAATAACAGCGGCAAATGAAAAGATCAAAGAACTTGAAACTAAAATAGGAAAGCTTAATGCTCTTAAAGATCTGAAGGAACAGGTTAAGAAAAAACTCGATGTTCTGGCACAATTAAGGAAAAACAAAACAGGTCCTGCACAGAGATTGGCAAGTCTTAGTGATCTGACTCCAGACCAGTTGTGGATTACAAGTTATAGTGAATCCTCTCAGGATGTTAAGTTGTCAGGTATTGCGTTCACGGAAGAATTGATTGCCCAGTTTATGAAGTCGCTTGAATCGTCTACTGATTTCATGGGAGTAGAATTGCTTGTTTCAGAGCAGATTGTTTCTGGAGATACAAAGCTTAAAAAGTTTGATATATCGATGAAACTTGAAACTGTAACCGTTCCGCCCCCGCCTGGACCTGCAGCGCCAGCAGCGGTAAAAAAATAATTTACATCATTCAGGTGGTCTGAATATGAATCCGAATATAGAAAAAGTACTGAAGCTTCCAACTAAGCAGAAAATTCTGATTCTTGTGCTGGTTGCAATTATCGAAGCCGGACTTCTTGTATGGTTTCTATATATTCCAAAGCACAATGAACTGATCGGTCTCAAAGCTGAACTGGCTAAGTTGCATGAAGATATTAATGCTAAAACACAGGTTGCCAACAATCTCCCTAAGCTTCAAATTGAATATGATCAACTTAATCGTGAGTTGGCAGAGGCATTGACTGAATTGCCGAATTCCAAAGAAATTCCCTCGCTGCTAACCAGTATAACTACTTTAGGAAAAAATGCCGGTCTTGATTTTCTGACGTTCCGCCCCAAATCTGAGGAACCCAAGGATTTTTATGCAAATGTGCCTGTGGATATAGTTGTTTCAGGTTCATTCTTCAGTGTGGCCAATTTCTTTGCAGCGGTGGCAAATCTTCCACGAATTGTAAATATCACTAGCGTTTCATTCTCTGATATTAGAAGTGTCAATAACCGTATGATGACCAAGGTTACGTGTCTAGCTACTACATTCCGCTTCCTTGATAAGAAAGAGATTAAGGATGATAAAAAAGCCGACCCTAAAAAATAACCGTTTTGCCTTGTCTGCAGTTTTGATTTTTGCATTCTGTTTTTCAGCATGCAACAAAGACAAACCGCAAGCAACTCCTGCTCCGGCACCTGCTGCCAAGCCTGCACAGCCAGCGACTGCTAAGCCGAAACCGGTTCAAAAACAGGTTTCTTCTGCCTCTCGCCCGTTGGCTGCACCAGTAAATCCATTTGATTTTAGTAATAAAAAAGATCCATTCAAGCCTTTTGTTGCTGTAAAAGTAGCCCAGAAACCTACAAAGGAAGCTGCAATGAAGGCAGAGCGCGATGCTCTCCCGATTCATAGTTTTGATGTAAATCAATTCAAGCTTATTGGCGTAGTAGTTAGTGGCAGGGAAAACAAGGCCATGGTTACTGATCCAAATGGTAAAGGTTATGTTCTGAAAGTCGGGATGCTGATAGGAAAAAATGATGGCAGGATTGTTTCCATAAACTCGACTGGTATTGATGTGTTGGAGCAGTTTAAAGATGATAATGGCAAGATAAGAAAAGAACATATCAAACTTACCCTTCCCAGGAAGCAATAAGGAGTTCCGCATGAAGTGGAAGAATCATACAATCAAAAGCTCGCTCAAATTATTTTCTGTTCTTACGTGCATTCTTACAATGATGCCTAATGCTTCTGTTTCTGCGGAAGGGCAGAAGGCTGTAAGGAAACTGTCAGCTGAATCAGTTGATCCAGCAGTTGATCCGTTGACATCGTCTCAAGATACTGTCAATCCAGTAGACAGTGCTTTGTTTAAAACATTGTCCGCCATTACAGTATCAAACAACAGTATCGTGTTTGCTATCGATGGAGCAGTCAGCGATTTTAAGACGTTCCGACTCAACAAGCCTGAACGCTTTGTAATTGATCTGATGAATGTTAAAAGCGGACTTTCAAATAAATTGATTCCATTGAATGCTTCCGGTGTTGCTTCCGCACGAATCGGAGTTTATCCGGACAAAGTAAGGGTTGTATTTGATTCAATAAATGGTAGCTTTCCGGAAGCTACGGCTGTCAAATCTGAAAAGGGTCTGATTATAAATCTTGACCCACGATCAATTGACGAAAACGCCAATACAAAATTAACCGCAATAAAAGTCAGAAAGCCTTTTGAAGAAAAAATTCAGCCGGATGAAGATTTAAAACCGGAAGCGCCTAGGCAGAATCTTTCTGAAAAAATTTCTTCTCCCCCTCCTCTTAAAGCTGGTAAGAATGCTGGATATTCGAGCATAGAAATGATTGACTTTCAGGTGCTTGATAACATTTCCAGGGTGTCGATTAAAATAAATGGCGACATTAACGTGGATGAACCGGTCAAGTCTTCCGGTTTTGTTACGCTAACTCTAAAAAATGCAACACTCCCAAAAAATCTGCAGCGTTCATTGGAGACCCGTACTTTTGTTTCCCCTATTCTTCGCGTAACTCCTCTGTCACTTAAAGGCAAAAAAGGTAGTGATACAAAGATTCGCATTGCCATGCGTGCTGAATCCCAGTTTAGCCTCCGTAAGGAAGGCGATATGCTCTACATTGATTTCAAACATCCGGAAGGTTTGTCAGGCGACAAATTATTAATTGACGCTGCGGCGCAGAAAAGTAAGCCTCAACAGGCTAAAACCGGACCAGTTTCTGAACTTGAACTTTCTTCAGAAATATCCAAAACGTCCG
>CAJBRY010000414.1 GCA_903958085.1 uncultured Geobacteraceae bacterium | reverse complement strand
GCGGGCCCCCGTCAATTCCTTTGAGTTTTAGTCTTGCGACCGTACTTCCCAGGCGGAGTACTTAATGCGTTAGCTGCGGCACTGCAGGGGTCAATACCCGCAACACCTAGTACTCATCGTTTACGGCGTGGACTACCAGGGTATCTAATCCTGTTTGCTACCCACGCTTTCGCGTCTCAGCGTCAATATCGGTCCAGGTAGCCGCCTTCGCCACCGGTGTTCCTCCTAATATCTACGGATTTCACTCCTACACTAGGAATTCCACTACCCTCTCCCGTATTCAAGTCTGACAGTATCCAATGCACTTCCTGGGTTGAGCCCAGGGCTTTCACATCAGACTAATCAGACCGCCTACACGCGCTTTACGCCCAATAATTCCGAACAACGCTTGCACCCCCCGTATTACCGCGGCTGCTGGCACGGAGTTAGCCGGTGCTTCCTTTATGGGTACCGTCAAGTATCGGAGATATTAGCTCCAATACACTTCTTTCCCATTGACAGAGCTTTACGACCCGAAAGCCTTCATCACTCACGCGGCGTTGCTGCGTCAGGCTTTCGCCCATTGCGCAAAATTCCCCACTGCTGCCTCCCGTAGGAGTCTGGACCGTGTCTCAGTTCCAGTGTGGCTGATCATCCTCTCAGACCAGCTAACCATCGTCGCCTTGGTAGGCCATTACCCTACCAACTAGCTAATGGTACGCAGACTCATCTGACGACAGAAGGCCCGAAGGTCCCCCCCTTTTCCCGCAGAATCCAAAGACTCCGTGGGCTTATCCGGTATTAGCACCTCTTTCGAAGTGTTATCCCAGATCGTCAGGCAGATTATCTACGCGTTACTCACCCGTGCGCCACTAAATTGAAGAGCAAGCCCCTCAATTCCGTTCGACTTGCATGTGTTAGGCACGCCGCCAGCGTTCGTTCTGAGCCAGGATCAAACTCTCCAGTTTGTACTGAATATAGTTTGAAACGTTATCAACTCAAAAATTTACTTCTGGCAATCTTAATTGCTTTGTTGCTCACAAATCACTTAATAACTGCTATTCGGTTTTCAAAGACCAAAGCTGCAAACGAACCGACAACATACCCAGATCAATCTCAACTGTCAATAACTTTTTTCAGTACCAACAATCTTTTTTTGAACCGGCTATTTTCAAAAGAACTCCCCCAAAAACAAAACCACCGCCTCAAAAGGGACTCGTCTTCTATCATAAATAAAAAAACAATGTCAAAAGAAAAATGAACTACAGGAAAAATATTCCGCGCTAACTGTAAATTTTATCGACTTTGATATATTTTTCCCCGATTTACTCTTCAAAAACTTCATAAAATCCATGAGTGCCTAGCGTATGTACTTTCATGAGATTAGTTGATCCACGCGTTTCAATAGGTATTCCCATCGTAATTACAACCTGATCCCCCTTGCGAAAACCTGTTGCTAACATCTTTTTTTCCACTTCATTGATCTGCTGATCCGTGTTCTCCATAATCCCGACTTCTGTACACTGTACACCCCAGTATATTGATAGCCGACGATGAATTTCCTGAGAAGCTGTGAACGCAATGATAGGAGTAGCTGGACGGTAGGCCGAGATTAAAGCCGCAGTACCTCCAGATCTTGTGAATACTGCAATTGCTTTTGCTTTTAGAGTGGCAGCCGTACGACATGAAGCCTCTGCAACTGCCTGAGCTGTTGTTGTTACCGCATTTGACTGTACATCAATTCCCCGCAACTCTGCACACTCGACGTCCTTGGCAATTCGGTCCATTGTTTCAACTGATTCAATCGGATAATCACCTGATGCCGTCTCAGCCGATAGCATTATGGCATCAGTCCCATCCAAAATCGCATTTGCAACATCAGATGTTTCCGCCCTAGTTGGTCGCGGATTGCGAATCATAGAATCAAGCATCTGAGTTGCAGTTATGACCGGTTTTCCCGCTTTGTTACACGCCTGAATTATCTTCTTTTGATAAATTGGAACCTTTTCCGGCTCGATCTCAACTCCCAAATCACCACGGGCTACCATGACGGCATCAGTTGCTTCAAGAATTTTCTTGAAGTTGCGTAACGCCTCAGGCTTCTCAATCTTTGCGACTACCGGAGTGTTTTTCCCTTTTATCGCAATAATATGCTTTATCTCTTCAATATCACTGGCCATGCGTACAAATGACAGGGCAATAAAATCAACGTTTGCCTCGAGTGCAAAGTCAAGATCCACTAGATCCTTTTCAGTAAGGCATGGTGCTGATACGTTAACACCAGGTAGGTTTATCCCCTTGTTATTCTTAAGTAGTCCGCCTGTTACGACCAGACATCGAACCCGCTCACCCTCAACTCCTACAACCTTGAGTTCGAGTAAGCCATCGTCCAGTAGGATTCTGGAACCTGAATGTACATCATGTGGAAGAGAACGGTAGATGGTCGGAATTACGCCATTTTCCCCAAGGATGTCATCAGTCGTTATGACAACTTCCTGCCCCTTTAGCAGAGCCATTCCGTCCCCCGCCATCTTACCGGTTCTTATTTTTGGCCCCTGCAAATCTGCCAGAATACCAGCCTGACGCCCCACTTTATCAGATACCTGACGGATTATTTGAATAAGCTCCAGTTTTTGAGAATTTTCACCATGTGAAAAATTCAGCCTGAAAATGTCAACACCAGCCTTCATAAGCTTTTGAATCATTTCCGGTGACGAACTCGCCGGACCGACTGTGGCAACTATTTTGGTTTTTCTTAATTGTTTTGGCATGACTGCTCCTGTTTCTGAAATTTACTGCTTAATATTGAATGTTTAAACTTAAGCGCACTGGGATAAATCAGGCATGAATAGCCTCCTTGTAAACATCAAGCGCGGCCTCCCTGATTGCTTCTGACAGTGTAGGATGTGCATGACTCGTCAATGTAATATCGCGAACTGTACCTCCAAAACTCATCACTGCAACCGCCTCGGCAATCAAATCTGATGCTCTGGGGCCGATTATATGAACTCCTAAAACCCGATCACTTTCCATTTCTGCAAGAATTTTTACAAAGCCTTCGGTTTCATCCATACAGCGCGCCCGACCAAGAGCTGCGAAATTAAACCGCCCACTTCTATAAGAAACGCCGGCAGATTTAAGTTGTTCTTCTGTCACCCCGACCCCAGCAACCTCAGGCCAGGTATAAACAACTCCGGGGATATACTCATATTCCACTTTTGTTGCCTTACCAACCATCTGTTCCACGCAGGCAACGGCCTCTTCAGATGCCTTGTGAGCCAGCATCGGTCCGGCCACCAGATCACCAATCGCAAATATTCCCGGTGCTGATGTCTGATACGATTCATCAACCTTCACCTTCCCCTTTTCGTCCAACACAACACCAACAAGATCCAAACCAAGCCCGACTGTTAACGGTTTCCTACCAACCGCCACCAATAATTTGTCGCAATCGATTTCTTCACTTCCAGTACCGGCATTAAAAAGAACAATCCCCTTAGAGCCAATCTTACGCACCCCGGTAATACGGGTTCCCAATTTAAACTGAATGCCCTGCTTACGAAGTGAGCGATAAAGCGCATCCGCTACCTGTCTATCCATGTTTGGCAGTATCTGAGGCAACATTTCCATTACTGTAACCTGTGCCCCAAAGCGTCTCCACACGGAACCAAGCTCAAGTCCGATAAAACCGCCACCGGCAACGACAAGATGTTCCGGGACCTTCTCAAACGCGAGTGCCTCCCTCGCAGATACAACGACATGACCGTCAAATGCTACTCCGGGAAGTGCTGCCGCCTCACTGCCTGTTGCAAGAATGACCTTGGGAGCTACGAGAATCGAAATGGATTGCGGTGATTCATCCAAAAGGCTTTGCTGTACGTTAGCCTGCGCCTCAAGAACCGAAGAAATTTCGATCTGATGCTTTCCGTTAGCATTAAGTCCCCTAAGGATAGCGGAACCATGAAGCCGTACAACTTCGTTTTTTTTGAACAGATAGGAAATCCCGTCAGTCAGTTTTTTTACGACATCTGCTTTACGCAACATCATAGCATTCAAATCAAGCCGAGGTGGATCTATAGCGATCCCGTGTAAAGCAAATTTATCCCGTGCAACAGCAAAAAGCTCGCTTGAATCAAGCAACGCCTTGCTTGGTATGCAACCCTCGTTTAAGCAAACACCTCCCGGCGTTGCACGCTTTTCAACTATGGCCACCTTCATACCAAGTTGGGATGCCCGAATAGCTGCAACATATCCAGCAGGTCCAGCGCCGATAACTATCAGGTCAAAAATTTGATCCGACATTAAGAACCCTCCAATAAAACGAATATTACTCCGGGGGAAAACTATTTCCGTACTTACAACAGTTCACCTCTCTCTTCCAAGAACTCTTCGGGCACTTCAACAATATCTTTTACCCTTTTTAAGAACTGGGTGGCCTTACAACTGCCAACTACACACTCATCGTATGAAAGCGCAATATTCATCATAGGCCTGATAACTATCTGCCCGTCACGCACAACCGGCCTCTCCTGAATGCAATGTATTCCAAGAGCGGCACCATGCTGACGATTTAACATGGGAGTGGACGACATAGCCCCATACAGACCTGCGTTTCTGATGATAAACGTAGCATCTTCCAAATCAGAAAAATCCAGTTGATTTGTTTCATATTTTTCAATAAAAGTCGCAATAGCCTGATCTATTTCACACAGATTAAGCTTGTCGGAATTGTGCAATACCGGCAACTTTTCGTTGCCAATGGCGAGACCTATATCAAAACTATCCTGACATTCAACAATATCCCCATCAATACTTACGTTAACAGCTGGAAACTCCTTTAAAGCTTTAACGCAAGCCTTAACAAAAAATGGCAAGCAGCCAAAGCCAATACCGTGAAACTCCAGAAGATATTCACAATATTTTTTGCTGAGCATTAGCGCATTGGACAAATCGACTTCATCGAAAATTGTCAGTATGGCGGATTCGTGTCTGTAAGCAGCTACCTTGCTTATAACTGGAGTTATAGAGTGTGCACCCTTTCTGGCAGAAGAGCAGAGCGGTGCATCTTCGGCCTTAATACAATCTGTTACTTCTCCTGATGTAGATGTTACTTGAGCAGAGACCTCTGAGACTGATCTGGAAAGAGAAGGTGTACATCGGCATTCGGATAATACCTTTTCAGATTCAACTGTTCTTACAGGACGGGAAGGTGGCGGCATTTTAGACTTCTCTTCAATACGCGCAAACAGGTCGTCCAGCGTTATCCGGCCACCCTTGCCGCTTGCCGCAAGCTCATCCTCAGAAATATTTTTTTCTCGCATTTCACGACGCAACGATGGTGATGTTGGCGGAGCCATGACTCTTCCCAGCATTTCATCTGCTTTAATCTCCATGGTAAATCTCTCCATCCGGTTTTTCTGCCAATAGTTTCAGCTGCTCCACTTAAAAAAAGGGCGACCAAAACAGGTCGCCCTTTCTGAATCTCGGGAGTTCATTCTATGACTGACCTTTCAGATGTTCCCTGCCAAAAGGGGACATCTGGCGCAAACGAGCAATAATCGGTGGTAATTCGCGAATAACTTTATCTATCTCCTCATCGGTTGTAAAACGAGACAGAGAGAAGCGGATGGAACCATGCGCGCAGGTAAATGGGACACCCATTGCGCGTAATACATGAGAAGGTTCCAGAGACCCGGAGGTGCAAGCACTTCCAGATGAAGCGCAAATACCGAATTCAGACAGTAGCAAAAGTATCGCCTCTCCCTCGACAAACTCAAAAGCAATAGAAGTTGTATTCGGTAATCTTTCAGCACCATCTCCGTTGATACGCGCGTGCGGAATGGCTGCCATCAGAGCGTCCTGCAGACGATTACGCTGAGCCTTAACCACACTGTTTTCAGCTTCCATAAATTCCGCCGCCAGTTGGCATGCCTTGCCAAGAGCAATTATTGCAGCCGCATTCTCAGTACCGGCACGACGACTCTTTTCCTGATGACCACCGACAAGAAGCGGGCGAAATGCTGTGCCACGGCGTACAAAAAGAACCCCTATCCCCTTTGGGGCATGCAGCTTGTGACCTGAAAGGGAAAGCATGTCAATAAGCGAATCCGTCATATTTATGGGAATTTTACCAATAGCCTGTACTGCGTCACTATGAAAGAGAGCACCCTTTGATTTCGCAATGGCAGCTGCCTCCTCAACCGGAAAGATAACCCCTGTTTCATTGTTAGCCCACATTAGAGAAACTATTGCAGTATCATCGTCAACAGTCGCTTTCAACTCTTCCATATCAAGCCTACCAGCGCCATCAACACCTATCTCGGAGACTCTATACCCCCTCTGACGCAAATTGCGGCACTGAGTCAAGACAGCCGGGTGTTCAACACGGCTGGTAATTATATGCTTTCTGTCTGGCAGAACCTCTAACGCCGAACGGATGGCCGCATTATCACTTTCAGTACCGCAGGCAGTGAATATTATCTCATCCGGAGAGGCGCCAAGAAGGCCAGCAACGCGGTTTCTCGCCTCATTTACCTTACTCTGAACCTGTCCACCAAAAAAATGCATCGAACTCGGATTACCGTAAAGTTCACAGAAATATGGTCGCATCTCCTCAAAAACAGCCTCATCAACCTTAGTAGTAGCGTTGTTGTCGAGATAAATCTCTTTCATTGAGTAACCTCCTCGACAACAATATCCTCTGCCACAAGATCACGCAGCTTCATCTCGACCATACGGGCGGTGTTACCAGATGAAGCGCAGCCGGCACACGCCTTACGAAATGCTACCTGTACTCTAGATCCGTCAATATCGATCAGTTCAAGATCGCCACCATCTGCCCAGAGCAGCGGCCTGATGTCACGCTCCAGAACCTCTTGAATAAGCTGCATCTTCTTCATGTTGGATAGTTTTTCCGGACGGGTGCGCGGTTTGGCAGCAGACTCCCCCAAAACCTGTGCAATTAACTCCTTGATCTTTGGAATGCAACTACCACAAGCACCGCCAGCCTTGGTAAAATTGGTGACCTGTTCAGCTGTTGTAAGAGAATTTGTCTCAATAACTTTTTTCAGAAAGGCATCCGTGATGCCAAAACATTTGCAGACCAGCTCCCCCTCATAATCCGGATAAGCGTGACCATGGTCATGCTCACTGTCATGCTGCGGAATGTCCATGCCACGATATTTGAATATCGCAACCTCAAGAGCCTCCTGCCCCATAACCGAGCAATGCATTTTCTCTTCCGGCAGACCGCCAAGGAAATCGGCAATATCCTGGTTACTTACAGCAAGAGCTTCATCGAGAGTTTTCCCCTTGACCATCTCCGTCAGGGCCGATGAAGATGCAATCGCACTGGCACAGCCAAAAGTCTGAAACTTGGCATCAACAATTTTATCTTTGTTGTCATCAAGCTTAAGATAGAGCTTTAAGGCATCGCCGCAAGCAAGGCTCCCAACCTCGCCAACTGCATCAGCATCAGGAATATCACCTACATTACGCGGATTCAAAAAATGGTCTTTAACTATCGGTGTGTAATCCCACATGGAGAATCTCCTTCTTTTGTAAAATAAAAGTCAGCCAAGAATATATTTCCGACCGGCAGCCATAACTTCTGCAAGGCGGGCATCATTGGCCGCCTCACCATACAAACGTACAACCGGCTCTGTGCCGGATTTACGGAACAGCATCCAGCTGCCGTCGGCAAGCAGCAATTTGGTACCGTCAACTTTGACGATATCAGTAACTTTTGTACCGGCAATCTCTGACGGCAGAGCATTTATCTTGCTGCTGTAAGCTGTTTCCAGCTCCGGGGACAACTTAAGATTATCTCTTCTTGTTATGAAACGCCCTACTTCTCCATACAGTTTTTCAAGCAGTTCTCTAATGCTTTTCCCTTCGCGCGCAACCATTTCGGCCACAAGGAAACAGGCGAGAATACCGTCTTTCTCCGGCACATGCCCTCTGATTGTCAGACCGGCACTCTCCTCTCCACCAATTACCAGCTTATCCTGACTGATCAATTCACCGATGTATTTGAACCCAACCGGCGTCTCGTAAACCGGAACGCCATGTTTTTTCGCAACAGCATCAATTAGATGCGAAGTCGCCACACTGCGAGCTACTCCACCCTCAAGTTTTCGCACCCTGATCAGATAATCAAGCAGAAGAGCAATAATATAATTCGGTTCAATAAAACTGCCATCAGCATCCAGAATGCCAAAACGGTCGGCATCGCCATCTGTAGCAATACCCAGCTGAATATCAGGATCATTTTTTACCAGCGAGATAAAATCAGGAATGTGCGCTTCTGATGGTTCTGGTGGATGCCCGCCAAAATAGGGATCGGGGCGATCGTTAATAATAGCGTATGGAATGCCACGCTTACGCAGCGGCTCATCAAGATAGCCGCGCCCTGTGCCGTATAGCGGATTAAGAGCCACCTGGCTAAGCTTGCCTATGACATCAAAATCCACCTTTTGTTCCAACGCTTTCAGATAATCATCATGGGGATTTATTGTTTCGACCAACCCCAATCTGGCTCCCTCCTCGAGAGAAAGCTCCTTGTAACCTCCGACGCCAATCATTGCATTGGCCCGACGTTCAATCTCTTTAGTGGTTTCCGGCAAAGCAGGCCCTCCCCAGGAAGGCGAAAACTTAACCCCATTATATTCAGGCGGATTATGACTCGCAGTAAAATTTATTCCACCAGCAGCACCGCGACGCAAAATTTCATAGGAAATAACAGGTGTTGGAGTGTCACGTTCGCAAATAAAAGCCTTGATTCCGGCACCGGCGAGAACACGGGCTGATGCCTCTACAAAGCGCTGCCCCATGAAGCGGGTATCACACCCGATAACAATCCCCTTCTCCTGCTCACCGGAGGCCTTTATCGTATCAGCAATAGCTTGAACAACTATTTTGACATTCTCATAAGTAAAATCCTCGCAGAGAATCCCCCTCCAACCGGACGTTCCAAAAGCTATCTGCGTCATGGCACCCCTCCAATACATAATAGGACATCTTTAGTCGTGTTAGAATAGTACACAAGCGTTCAGCCGTCAAGCGAAACGAAACAGCGGCATTTAGAACATATATAATGCCCAAGACCACGCTTGACCTCAATCGGTTAACAGTAGTATATGATTACACTCATAAAATCATACAAAGGACAATTGCATGACCAAAGAACTTGCCAAGGGGTACGAACCCCATGAGGTTGAAAAGCGTTGGTACTCCGACTGGGAAACGAAGGGATATTTCAGTGCCGCTGCGACCTCGGATAAAAAACCTTATTCCATAGTAATCCCTCCTCCTAACGTAACCGGCGCCTTGCACATGGGACATGCTCTTAACAATACGCTTCAGGACATCCTCTGCCGCTGGAAACGGATGCAGGGATACAATGTGCTATGGATGCCGGGCACCGATCATGCCGGTATTGCAACGCAAAACGTCGTCGAGAGGCAATTGACCGCAGAGGGGAAAGATCGCCACGATCTGGGGCGCGAAGCATTCATCGAAAGGGTCTGGAAATGGAAGGCTGAATCCGGTGGCCAGATCATCGGACAATTGAAACGTCTTGGCGCCTCCTGCGATTGGGAGCGCGAGCGTTTCACCATGGATGAAGGTCTGTCCAAAGCAGTACGCACCGTGTTTGTCAAACTTTACGAGGATGGCCTGATCTACCGCGATAATCGCCTGATCAACTGGTGCCCACGCTGCCACACCGCTCTCTCCGATATCGAAGTCGAGCATGAAGATCATAAAGGACACCTCTGGCATATCCGCTATCCTGTTGTCGGCGAACCTGGAAAGTTTGTGGTTGTAGCAACAACCCGCCCTGAAACCATGCTGGGAGATACCGCTGTCGCTGTCCATCCTGAGGACGAACGCTACCAGGCCCTGATCGGCAAGAAAGTAATGCTGCCGTTGATCAACCGCGAAATTCCTGTAGTGGCGGATGATTATGTTGATCGCGAATTCGGCACAGGCGTAGTCAAGATTACCCCGGCTCACGATTTCAACGACTTTGAAGTAGGTTTGCGCCATGGCCTTGACAAAATCAACGTGCTGGATGAATCAGGCATCATCAACGCCGCCGGTCACCAATACGAAGGAATGGACCGCTTTGCTGCCAGAACAAAGATTGTTGCGGAGTTGGAAGAAGCCGGACTGCTAGAAAAAATTGATGATCACCCGATGTCAGTCGGAGGCTGCTACCGCTGCAAGACCGTAGTCGAGCCATACCTCTCACTTCAGTGGTATGTGAAAGTGGCACCGTTGGCAGAACGCGCGCTGGACGCCGTAAAAACCGGCAAGACCCGCATAGTACCCAAACAGTGGGAAAACACATATTACGACTGGATGGAAAACATCCGCGACTGGTGCATCTCGCGCCAGATCTGGTGGGGTCACCGTATTCCAGCCTGGTTCTGCGATCACTGCGATGGTGTTACAGTTACTATGGAGACTCCGACAAAATGTTCAAAATGCGGCAGCGACGAACTTCGTCAGGAGACCGACGTTCTGGACACCTGGTTCTCGTCTGCACTCTGGCCGTTTTCCACCATGGGGTGGCCTGAGCAAACAGCCCAGCTGAAAACCTTTTACCCGACCGCCTGCCTGGTGACCGGTTTCGACATACTCTTTTTCTGGGTAGCCCGCATGATGATGATGGGACTGCACTTCATGAATGAAGTACCGTTCAAGGACGTCTACATCCACGCGCTGGTGCGAGATGCCCACGGAAACAAAATGTCCAAGTCAAAAGGGAATGTCATTGATCCGCTGACTATCATTGAGCAGTACGGCACCGATGCGTTCCGCTTCACGCTGGCTGCCTTTGCAGCGCAGGGGCGCGACATAAAACTGGCCGAAGAGCGAATTGCCGGTTACCGGAACTTCTGCAATAAGGTTTGGAACGCCGCCCGCTTCACCATGATGAACCTCGAAGGTTTCAATCCCGCCGGCATCACTCTTGATAAGCTGGAATTGTCTCAAGGTGACAAATGGATTCTGCACCGACTGAACGAAACGGCACGCATTGTCGATGAAACGCTGACAGGCTATCGTTACAACGAAAGCGCCATGGCACTATACCAGTTCACCTGGAGCGAATTCTGCGACTGGTATCTGGAATTGTCCAAGCAGGACATTTATAACGGTACGCCGGAGCGGAAACAGGCGACCCAATACGTACTCTGGTACGTGCTGGAAAACCTGCTCCGCCTGCTGCACCCATTCATGCCGTTTATTACCGAAGAAATCTGGCAGGCGCTGCCTGGCACTAAAACTGTTCCAACAATCATGCAGGCTCCCTACCCTGCCGTTTGCAGCGAGATTTCTTTCCCACAGGATGCAGCCGACATGGAGCGGATCATGGCGGTTATTGGCGGCATTCGCAATATCCGTGGCGAAATGGAAGTACCACCGTCCAAGCAGATTGCAGTTATTCTCTCCTGTGAAAGCGAAGCAAGTCAGCTCCTGATGAAGCACAACGAAAGCGCTATTATCAGCCTGGCAAGGGTCTCCGATCTTGCTATAGGCCATAACATCGAAAAACCGGAAGACGCCTCGATACAAGTAGCCGGTGATGTTCAGATCTATGTGCCGCTGAAAGGTCTGGTGGATGTAGCCGCCGAAGAAGAACGTCTGCTGAAGGAGATCGGCAAGATCGACAAAGAGATTGAAATGTTCTCCAAAAAGCTAGAAAGCCCCGCTTTTGTGGATCGTGCCCCGGCAGATATTGTTGCCAAAGAGCGGCAGAAACTTGCCGATGTGCTCGACAAGAAGGGCGTGCTAGAAGATAGCCTGGGCAAGATCAGGAAACTGAGGTAGGTGAGTTAACTATGCAAGAATTCCAGAATGTTGCCATATTCGCCAAAGTACATGACCCGCGTTGCCTTGGTGTTGCCAGCGACCTCATCAAATGGCTCGAAGAGCGCGGTTGCACCCCGATGCCGGAAGTGGAACTGACACGTCAACTCTGCTATCCGAAGGCACTGACTGAAGAAGAAATCCGCGATCAGGCCGAACTGGTAGTCGTCCTTGGTGGGGACGGCACACTGATCTCTGTGGCACGTCTATTTTCCGGCAAAGATGTTCCAATTGTCGGTGTCAACCTCGGCAGCCTCGGCTTTCTGACAGAAATTACCCTCGAAGAGCTGTATACCCGTCTGGAAAAATGCCTTGAAGGAAATCCGAGGGTTTCCGAACGTATGATGCTGGAGGTTACTCTTCATCGGGAAGGACAGGAGATTGAGAAATGCCACGTCCTTAATGATATGGTTATCAATAAAGGTGCCCTGGCGCGTATTGTCGATCTGGAGACCAAAGTCAACCGCCATTTTCTGACAACATATAAAGCTGACGGCCTGATTGTCTCTACCCCTACAGGTTCAACCGGATATTCTCTCTCTGCCGGCGGACCGATCATTCACCCGCAGATGAGCTGCATCGTCATTACACCGATCTGCCCTCACACATTAACCAATCGCCCGATTGTCGTCACTGACGAATCAATTATCTCCATCACCGTTGCCTCATCCTTTGACGAAAAGGTATACCTGACTCTGGATGGACAGGTCGGTTTTGAGCTGCGCGAAGGGGATTTTGTTGAGATTCGGAAAGCTCTGAAAACAACGGCACTCGTCATGTCACGGAGTCGTGATTATTTTGAAATTCTACGCACAAAACTGAAGTGGGGAGAGCGATAGAACTTTATGCTGACGGACCTCTCCATTACAAACATCGCAATAATAGATAAGCTGCATTTATCTTTGCGCCCAGGGCTCACCATTCTGACAGGGGAAACAGGCGCAGGCAAATCGATTATTATCGACGCGGTCGGACTGATTATGGGTGGCCGTGCTTCAGTTGATCTTATACGTTCCGGGACAGAAGATGCCACAGTGGAAGCCATCTTTGATATTTCTGAACGCCCGATAGTCTGCCAGACTTTAGAAAATGCCGCTCTGGAATCCGGCACCGAACTTCTTATAAAGCGATCAATATCGCGATCAGGCAAAAACAGGATCTTTATCAACGGCAACATCGCAACTTTGGCCCTTCTTACCGATATTGCCGGCAGCCTTATCAATATTTACGGGCAGCACGAATCACAAACGCTTCTGAGAGCAGAGAATCAGCTTGCCCTGTTGGACTCATTTTCAGGTACTACAGGTTTGCGAGACGAGTTTGCAGCAATTTTCAAAGCGCATAGCGACGTAGCGGAGCTTCTTGAAAACCTGGACAACCAGGAACGTGAAGCGGCTCGCAGACTCGATCTGCTATCCTTTCAATCCGAGGAGATAGCAGCGGCAAATCTGAAATCAGGTGAAGAGGATACTCTTGAAGAGCAGCGAAAGATTCTGGCGAGTGCTGGGAAGTTGAGCAGTGTCAGCAGTGAGGCTTATGAGCTTCTATACGGCGGTGATGGTGCGATGCTCGGTCAGTTGCGCCGCATCAGCACATCAATACGTGATATTGCAGGAATAGATCACAGCTTGGAAGACCTGGCAAAATCTTTGGAAGAAAGTTATCTGCAACTTGAGGATTCTGCTTTCAGCCTGCGGGACTATACTTCAAAAATCGAGGCTGACCCTGCTGCACTGCAGCAATCTGACGATCGCATTGATCAAATAAATCGCCTTAAACGGAAGTACGGCTCAACGGTTGAAGATATTTTGGCGTTTAAGCAGCAGATAGATGCTGAATTGGAAGAACTTCGCGGTCAAGAACATGATCGTCAGAAACTGGAGACGAAACAGCAGGAACTTAAGGCGCAACTTGTTAAAAAAGGAGCGGAACTGACAAAACTGCGCTCTGCAAATGCAGCCAAGCTAAAACAGGCACTGGAGTCCGAAGCTCATCAACTTGCAATGAAAGGTGCTATCATCGAACCGGCGCTGGAAACATTGGCAGAGCCCAGATCAAGTGGTTTTGAGCGAATTGAATTTCTCTTTTCGCCAAACCCCGGAGAACCGCCCCGTCCACTGGCCAAAATTGCATCGGGAGGGGAGCTTTCACGCCTTATGCTGGCGTTCAAACAGGTTTTGCCTGAAGGTGATGTTCCTACCCTTGTTTTTGACGAAGTTGATACCGGAATCGGAGGCGCTACTTCAGGCTTGGTCGGGAGGAAACTGAAGAACGTTGCTGACCGTCAGCAGGTGCTCTGCATTACACACCTGCCGCAGGTTGCTTCATTTGCAAATCAGCACCTGAGAGTTGAAAAACAGGTTTTTGAAGGAAGAACTACTACGGTGATTACTGTTCTTAATGATGCCGAACGAACTCGTGAAATAGCCAGAATGCTGGCTGGTGAAAAAATTACCGATTCTGCTCTTGCCCATGCGACGGAAATGCTGAAAACGTCGCAAAACTAATACCGCATCAGCGACCACCGGCAGCCACCACGAGGTTTCGCCCCCCATGTTTTGCAGCATACATTGCTTCATCTGCCCCTGCATTCAAGGCTGTCGCGTCCCCATAAAGCGAGAGCGGCGCGACACCGCAACTGAATGTGCAATTGAAGTTCTCCTCTTTTGCCTGAAAGCTGAGTACGGCAAAACTCTCCCGCAAGCTGTTAAGAAGAGAAACCGCCTCCTGAATTGAACAACTTGGAAGAATAACTGCAAATTCCTCCCCGCCAAATCGACCAACAACATCTGCCTTACGAACAGTTTGCCTTATGAGCCTTGCAAGAGCGACCAAGACCCGGTCACCTATCGGATGACCATACGTATCGTTCACTAGTTTGAACTTATCTACATCAATCATTGCAAAGCAGACATCTTCACCCTTTCGCTGAGCATGGGCAATAGCAGTATCAAGATGTTCCTTGGTCGTAGTGTGGTTAAATAGACCGGTCATACTGTCCCGCACCATCTGGGAATGGATAATTTTCATCCGCTCGGCACGAATAGCTACTGAAGATACAAGGTGCTGTGGCTTTATCGGCTTGGTAAGAAATTCATCTCCACCAACGTGCATGGCCTGAAACTGTTTATCCGTATCTGTTTCACTCGAGAGATAAACAATCGGCACACTGAAATAAGCACCAATCTGCCTGATTGCCTTCGCCAGTTCCATGCCATTGCAGCCAGGCATATACATATCCATCAAAATCAGATCGGGTTTGAATTCAAAAAGCGGCGACATGACCTGTAGCGGGTCATTAACGGTCAAAGTCGTCATTCCGGCTTCCTGAAGTATCAAGGCATGATATTCGGCAAGTTGCGGATCATCATCAACTATCAATATCCTGTAAGCTTCCGGAGTCACTATCGAAGTAAGTTGACTGAGAGTAGCGCAAAGTTCTGTCACATTAACCGGCTTGACAAAATAGGCACTGGACCCGGCTCTTACAGCAGCCAAGCGGCTTGTAAGATTTCCCTGGGAGGATACAAAGACTGTCGGAATAGGGTTTTCTCGATCAGCTTGAATGACTTGAACAATATCTGAACCGCCAGACTGTTTGTCGGGGAAAACCATATCCATTACAATTGCATCCGGAGGAGCACTTTGTACTGCATTAAGCAGCTGGTCCACCTCTCCAAAAGCAAGAACTTCAAAACCGAAGCATCCAATTTGAGTTGCCAGAGTCAAGCGTTGATAGGAATCATCCTCACACAAATAGACAAGTTTACGTTCTCTTTCTGAAACTCCCTCAGCGGCTATTGCCAGTTCCTGAATTTGCAATTCCATTCCCTGGGTAGGGTCTATACAGGAAATTTCATGCTCCATCCGATCAAAAAATTCCTGCATCTTCTGATGCCAGAACCTGTCGGGGCCTGTTTCTGACTGCATTGCCACCTTTGCCAGATTTTCAGCCGCCGTGGTTGCCGCACTTAACATGCTCAAACGAAAAGAAGCGCAGGCCCCCTTCATAGTGTGAATAAGGCGATGCAATTCCTCTAGCGACGCATTACCACCCTCTCCCACAACAAAAGCAGAGTATGATGAGCGGATTTTCTCGAGTTGCCCCGGAAGTTGCTTTATGTAAGCCTCACGAATCTTTTTCAGCTTCGCCGCAACGGCTACTGTCTGTGTACTCAATAGCGTAGATCCTTTTTACAACAGGTAGCGTCTGCAATAACGACTAAAACTGAATTTGCACTTTCTTCGCCGCGCCCTCTTCTCTAACCCACAAAAGCGTCTTTTTTGCTCTGGAGCACCAATCGCGCACATCCTTTTCAAAAGTTGGGCAATCGGCAATAACTTCAAGAACGTCACCCGGTTTCATTTTGACTGCCAAAACAGTGACCTTAAGAGTTGGCTGTGGACATTTGAGACCTCGTGCATCCAAAACTGAAACAGACATGATTTTCTCCTTTGTTTTTCTCTGGTTAGTTCAAAAATAATAAAAGATGTAACTTCTCTGCTAATCCAATTTTCATCCTTCGTATGTCAGTAAAAGCGGCCCCAGTTTATGAATGGATTCGACCATCTCACGGATAACACGGTTGAATTTTTCACCTTCTCCAGCCGAAACATAATCCAGTCGACACCTTTCCTTTTCTACTCCAAACTGTTCCAGCATAAGATTTAACATGCTGTGCCTCTGTAAAGCGCGGCAGTTGCCCTCCTTATAGTGACAGTCCCCGGGATGGCAAGCGAGGATTATAACACCGTCTGCTCCATTTACAAGAGAGGAAAGGATAAATTCAGGTTCTACCCTGCCGCTGCACATAACCCTGATAACCTGAACATTTGGAGGATAGACCTGCTGCATTCCTCCTGCCTTGTCCGCCCCGGCGTATGAGCACCAGTTACATAAAAACCCTACTATTTTAGGCTCAAAAGCATGCGGAGTGGTCATTTGAGGACTCCTTTGATCTCGGCCATGATCTGCTCACTGGTAAAATGATGGCCGGTGATGGCTCCGGACGGGCAGGCAGCGACGCAAGTGCCGCAACCATGGCAAAGCACTGCATTTACACTCGAAGATTTATGCTCAGTATCAAACGAAATAGCTCGATATGGACAGACCGATATACAGATGCGGCAACCAGCGCAACGAGTTTCATCAACCTCGGCACTGATAGGTTCAATTTCGAGAGTGCGCCCTGCCTGTAAACCCGCCAGGGTATATCCGACACTGGCCATCCCTTCAAGCATCGCCTTCTGGATATCCATCGGTTCCTGGCAGGCTCCGGCAAGATAAATTCCCTTTATGGTACTTTGGGCCGCATCCAGCCTTCCATGCAGTTCCCGGAAAAAACCGAATGAATCACGACTGACATCCAACAGTGTAGAAAGTTTTTCAGCTCCATTGTCCGGGACAACTGCAGGACAGAGAATAACCATATCAGCAGCCAGTTCATCTCCCTTTAAACTGACCTGTAGCCTGCCGTCTTCGCTTTTTGAAACAGCAAGGTCCTGAATACCGTCATACCTTTTCAGAGATGAGTTTTTATTATGAACAGCGTGCTGAAAAAGCGTGTGCGCCTCCTTGCCAGGCATTACTAACTCTCGGTGATAATGTGTGATGGAAGCATCAGGAAGCCTGGCTGAAATGAGGTGATTGAATTTAAAAGCATACTGGCAGCAGATAGCGGAACAGTACGGCTTATGATTTTCATCAAGGCTGCCGACACAGTGGATGACCGCTACCGACCTCGGCGCTGCTCCATCAGATGTTACTATTTCTCCGCAAGTTGGGCCGGTAGATGAGAGTATCCTCTCAAACTGCATTGCATCGTAAACATCCGGCAGTGATCCCATGCCTAGACCGGTGACGTGAGAAGCGTCGTACAAACCGGCACCGGTTGCCAGAATGATTGCACCGATCTTGCGTTCGACAATCGTTTCCGTTTCTTCCAGATCTACAACATCCTCACCCATCGGGCAGGCATCCTTGCAGGCACGACACTCCTGACCATTTGCGCGGATGCAAACATCCTCCATCAGAAACGGTGCATTCGGCAGAACGCCGGTGAAAGCAAAATCAATTGCTTTGCGTTCGCTGGCATTGCTGTTAAAAGCATTCATCGTCGTAGCAGGACAGACAGACACACATTCAGCGCAACCGATGCATTCGTGCAGTGAAACATGACGAGGTTTCTGTCTGATTCTGGCAATAAAGTTCCCATAAAATCCGGTAACCTCGATCAGTTCAGACATCGTCAGCAATTCTATTTTACCGGCGTGGTCGCCATGCAGGAGTTCGCCCATCAGCGGTTCCAGCATGCATGGTGCACACTCCATAGCTGGGAAAAGGTCCTCGAAACGAACCGGCAAGCCACCAATAGCTGGCGACCGTTCCACCAACACCACCGAACGCCCTGCCTCGGCCAGCGCCAGAGCAGCTTTCATACCGGCTGGCCCGGCACCGATTACCAGGGCATCAGGACAAACCTCAAGCTCTTTTCTTTCAAGCGGTTCCTGTAAGCGCACCCTGCAAACCGCACCTCTAATGGCAGCTATCGCTTTTCTAGTCGCCTCTTCCGGGCTTTCAGTCACCCAGGCAATCTGCTCACGAATGTTAACAATCTGCATCAAATACTGGTTCATACCGACATTGGCCATGCAGCGCCGGAAGGTTGCTTCATGGTCACGTGGAGAACAGGCCGCAACAACGACACGATCAGGAAGTTCCGCCT
>CAJBRY010000413.1 GCA_903958085.1 uncultured Geobacteraceae bacterium | reverse complement strand
TAGTGAAAAGTCTCCTCAAGGTCACTCATATCCCATATGGTTCCACGCCAGTTACTGATTGTACCCCTGTGCTGACATTTTGGGCATAGTCGAGTCCGAGGTTAAGATCCGTCGAGTTGTAATTGTCATCTTATTGCCGTTCTTTTTATTATTGTTCTTTTAGGAACCCGAATCTGAGCAATTTCGGTCGAAACGTTAACATTATGCATATTCGTAATGTTTATCAAAAAATCAACGACATCTTCAAATACATGTGGTTTATCCTTTATTTTCCCAATAGCACTTAATAACCCTTGTTCCCAATTTTCAAGTGGCTTGGTTTCCGGAACTTCAAACAGTATGAGATATTTTGAACCACCCAATTTTTCAATAGCGATAAGTATCTCAGAATGAGAAAAACCAAGAAACTTCATTACTAATGCCATAGAAAGCGGGTGCACAGGCTTAGCTTTGTCATTAAAGCATCGGTCAGCAGCCACAGCATTCAGGTGTTTGCTTAAGCCACTGTGATTCATAAGATTTTCTATATCTATATAACCATTTTTCAATAATCTGGAATGTATGGTTTTCTGCAATGCAATCTGATAGTTAAGTATCTCCTTTGCAGACATTATTCCTCCATGAAGTCTTCGTAGACCGCTGTATTATTTAGTTCCAGGTGGCAACTATTATTTCAACTCCCTTATCAATCAGTTCTACATTAATCTTACAACTCAATCACCTTGTCTGTAATCTCTGTAAAAGCGACATCATGACTAACCAGGAAGAGCTGATCGTACCAGTGTTCAGTAACCTCTTCACGTCCTACATCAATGGCACGGAAAGCGTGAGCCAAGTTTTCTCTGCGGGCAGCATCCAGATTAGAGGTCGGCTCGTCGAAAAAGGCCACACGTGCCCCGATGGTCTGTAGCAGTGCCAAGCGGAGGGCAACAACTGCGCTCATCATCTGACCACCGGATAGCTGATCATCGCTCCGTTCCCGAATGATTCCGTCCTGCAAATCCTTGAGGATGATCTGGTAGTTATCGCCCCAGTACAGTTCTTCATCAGATTCGGCAATCGTCCGGTAGATACGGTCGGCCCGCAGGCTGATCTCCTCACGGAAGCGCTCCGATAACTGGGTCGAGACATTCTTGAAAACCTGATTCCGCAGAAATTTGACCAGTTTTTCCTTTTCTTCAAATGAAGTGATCTCTACTTGTTTGGCTGCCGTAGCTTCCTGTAGCTTTTTGAGTTTTTGAATCTCCCCATTCAACCGTAGCCGGTTTTTGTCCAGATCCTCAACCTGCTGACGGATGGTAGCTGCCTCGGTCAGGAGAGTGTCCTTTCCGGTGCGAAGCTGCAGATGCTGCTCCGGTTGATACGTTTCCCGTGCCAGAGTGAGTTCAGATTATTTGACCATAAGTTGCTGTTTCAGCTCTTCAAGCGCCTTTTGCCACTTATCCAGTGCCAGGCTCCTGTTTTCAAGATCGTCAGCGTCCTTCAGGTTGGCAGTATAGGCATCACGGGCAGGCTGAAAGGTTTTCCGTTCCTGTTCTGCCTGTTCAATATCAACATCAAGTGCTGTAAACGCCTGAAGAGCGGTCTTTTGTTAGGCAACCTTGGCAATAGCTATAACCTGCTGTTCTCTCAGCTTATCGAGCTTGGTTGCCCGTTCATGGTTTTTGTTTCGCTTTTCTGCAATGGCAACAACTTGCTTGTCCAGTTCCTGCAGGCAAATTTTTATGCCTGCCAGCTC
Organism: uncultured Geobacteraceae bacterium; assembly: GCA_903958085.1. Lineage (GTDB taxonomy): Bacteria > Desulfobacterota > Desulfuromonadia > Geobacterales > Pseudopelobacteraceae > JACRCG01. Next base: position 1,381 of record CAJBRY010000413.1, on the reverse strand, counting down.
TTTTTCTGTTATCTCTGACGCCGCTACCTGCTGTGTCAGTTCGATAATCTGCTTATCCAATGCAGCTTGTGATTGATCCAGAACTTCAATTTTCCGGGTAAACAGCTCCTGCGGGTTGTGATCTGCAATATTCAGGCAGTGATCCTGAAAGAAAGGGCACATACCTTCGGCCAGCTTTTCCTGTCCATCCACAAATCCAACCCTGCGCCCTTCCAACAGAGAGTGTTCACCCTTTAATCGTTCCAGGGTGATGCGCAATTCTGGCAGCAGAGCGGTAGCCTTAAGCATTGCTTCATCCGGTTGCAGGGTCTTACGGGTTTCGACAAGCCCGGCTTCCTCTGATGACTGCAATGATTCGCTCGTCTTCCTGTAGACGGCATAACCGCTTCGGGACAGATCAAATGCCTGGCATATGACACCGATCTTGTCCCGCTGACGTGACCCCAACTCTTCTATCAACGCGTACCGGGCTGCAGCCCCTTGGCAAGGTACGCCATAGCCGTTTTTAAGATTTCTTTCTCAAGCCGGGCTTCTGCAAGCTCCTTGCGCAACTTTACCACACTTTATGGTGTCCACTTTTCTCAACCTAACTCAGATCAGAGACAGTGACCCTATAAGTGCAGAAGTATTTATAAGCAAGGTAATAACAGCATTAAATGCCACTGGCATGAATAGCTAAATGATTTTCTTGATACTTTGGATGAGCCTCTGCGAAGCTTGTAGACTGGCAACTTCCTAAATTAAGTTCCTTGCGTTTACCATTAAATTCATATATACAAAGGGAAGTTTTGTGCCTACTAGGGGGGTATTCGCAATGGTTAATGCCTGTGTTTTCTCTAATTTTGTTTTTTACTAAAGTTTAAGTGACTTAAAAGCTTGTCTGAAAATTTACCATTTATTCACCTCTGTGCTATCGAATTGTTTGAATGATCATAAATAAATATGATCAAAAAAGGTAGCGCAAAATACTTAAAAGTCCGTATGTTATTTGTTGTAACTTCAAGCAAATCAAACACTAGGAAAATGCCAGATGCAGTCAAACAGACTGGGTGAAATACTTGTAAAAAACAATCTTATTAGTCGAGATCAGCTGAATAAGGCATTGGAAGAGCAGAAACTTTCCGGTAATCAGCTCCGTCTTGGTTCTATTCTTATTAGTCAACAGCTTGTTTCGGAAGAGCAACTAACTTCATTTTTGTCCAAACAGTATGGTGTTCCCAGTGTAATTCTTTCCGATTATGAAGTTGATCCGTCTGTCATAAAGATAATTCCATCTGATGTTGCACAAAAATATCAGTTGTTGCCGGTAAACAGAGCTGGAGCAACTCTTATAGTTGCTGTTAGCGATCCTTCAAACTTGTTTGCAATTGAAGACATAAAG
>CAJBRY010000412.1 GCA_903958085.1 uncultured Geobacteraceae bacterium | reverse complement strand
GGTTTATAATCATTTTTGTTAATTTTATTCATTTTGCAACTCCTTTATAATCATGAGGCGTTATATCTATTACATATACTGTCACAATGTCCTTCTCGATTTGATAAATGAACCTGTATTGCAAATTTAGACGAGACGAGCGCTGGCCTGCATGGTCACCTTTTAATATTTCGTCATGGAATCCAGGAAATTCTTTTAATTTACTTGGTCCATGCCGAAAGATAATGTCCTTCCAAAGCTCGTATTTCTTAACAACTTGCAAAGGAAGCTTTTCAATTATCTTGTCTAGTTTTCGATGCTCTTTTATATGCCACATTATTGATTATAATAACTTATCATTATTGATAAGTCAAGCTATTTTGTTTTCTGCATAATCAAACGCTGAAGCGCGAAAGCTTCACTATAGCTGCAACTTCGTGATAAAACTAATTTCATCCCAATGCAATCTTCACCAAATTACATAAAATGGGAATGGTTGTTTTGCGGTCTCTGCCTGATATTTTTTTTAAAAATAAGGGATATTTAACATTATATATGTTTTCTTAAAAATACTGTTTCCGGTATTTTTAAGAGTTCCTTCCTGGTAATACACACATCGTCAGCTTCGGCAAATATGCTTGATTTCAAGCTATTATAAACACAATTAAATCCATATTTTTTGGCAATATTGCCTTGACATACAAGAGTGGCTTTCCTATACTTATTGGCAATGAAAGCAAGTTCTTATCAAATACTCCAAGAAAAATAATGTAGGAAAACGATTTCCCAATGCAGGAGAAATTACTACCCTGATAAGATAAGTGAGTGAATGATCTTTCTGCGACTGGGAAATAACTCCGATTGCGTAAAATTAAGATGATGACAACACAAACATTCAAACAACGATTTACCAGACAGTTCTTTACCCGGATTCATATGCTGCTGATCCTTTTGGGGACCATTATCTCCGCTGTAATTATTTCCAAGCTTCTCTGGATAATCGGTCTCCATCACATGGTTATCCGCTTCGCTATTGTACTCATTCTAGCCTATCTTTGCTTTTTTATTCTCATACGCTTATGGCTTTATTATCTAACATTGCCATACCAAAAAGGCGAAAGTGATAAAAATATCTCAGACTCAGTAGGTGGAATAATCAATGTACCAGACTGTTCGTCATCCGGGGGCAGTGGGCCAGATATAGTCGGCCACGGCGGCAGTTCTGGAGGTGGGGGAGCTTCCGGTTCCTGGGATAATGCAAGCGATTCGCCTTCCCTGTCGGTTTCTGAAGGAGTAGCCGGAAATACCGGGTCTAGTGGTGGAAGCTCCGGAGATATATTGTCCGGTCTTGACGACAGTGCCGTTATAATTATTGCGCTTCTATTTATTCTGGCGGCAATCTTCGGCAGCGGTATCTATCTTATTTATCAGGCGCCGGATATATTTTCCGAAGCCGCCTTTCAAATTATTTTGGCAGCAGGCCTGATAAAAAAGACAAAACAAATTACGAACCCATGTTGGGAAGGGAGTGTTTTTCGTCACACATGGGTTCCTTTTGCTATAACATTAGTTGTTACCATAATAGCAGCCTGGATATTGATGATCCACTGCCCGCAGGCAACTAAAATATCCGAGGTGATTCGACTCTGCATTTTAACTAATGGATAGTTGCAAGTTAATTAACTCCTTCCGGCTACCCCCAAAGCGTTAAAAAATGCGTAAATGCAGTCTTTCGATTGGTTATAATTAATTTTATTTCTAAGATCATTATGGTATAATCACTCTGCCCAAGCTAGAGCTTGGGCTAATGGATGTTTCGGGGTAGAGAAGGTTGATTGTCAGGGGAGTAATATGATGAGCAAATTGCGAATATCAATATTGTTTTTAACTTCTCTTCTGGTAATCCAGACACTCGGGTGTGGTGGGGCTTCCCTTCCACGGAACATAAAACCAGTCCAGACACCGGGTAATGTCGCAGTCAATTCTCAAGTCACTGCTAGTGCATCCTACAGTGATCAATTTTCGGGGTTGCATTTTAGACCATCAGCTGTCGTAGATGGTATCAAATTTGAGAGTCATTACCCTGAAACCTATTGGCTTCTTCCTGATCATTTAACTGGTTTTATATCGATTGATTTGCCCAGACCTGTCTCCATCAGCAGGATCAACATACTCAATACTCATAATGACGGTTTTAATGACAGAGGGACAAAGGATTTCCATGTGGAGGTTGTAAAGATAGACGGAGAAAGAAAAACTATTTGGAGAGATGCATTCCTGAAGATCGGCGAATTAAAGGAAAAGCAATTTGGTGGTATCGAAGCAAGTCGAGTTATAGTTTATGTGGATAGCTTCTTTATAAATGGAGGGGGACTCAACGAAATCGAAGTAATAGGTAACTTCTTAGATTCAAGTAGTATAACCTCGACTCATCCGAAGGCTATTGCACAGAAAGAAGACAGCTTCAAGAGACCTGCTCAACAGGCCATTGGGCAAAAATGGGCAGTAGTAATTGGAATTTCTAAATACAAGGATTCCCGGGTTGCCGGATTAAGATATGCATCCGCTGATGCGCGCTCGTTTTATGATTGGCTTATTTCACAGCAAGGCGGCGGATACGCACCTTCACAGATCAGATTACTCTTAGATTCCGGGGCGACGGCTGAGAGTATCAAGAATGCCTTGTTCAGCTGGTTAAAGCAGGCACTTGAAGAAGACATGGTTACAATTTACTTTGCCGGCCACGGTTCACCGGAATCGCCCGATTCGCCGAACAATCTTTTTTTGCTTCCATTTGATACAAAGTACAATGATATTGCCTCAACAGGCTTCCCCATGTGGGATGTTGAAACGGCACTCAAGCGCTTTATCAAAGCAAAAAAGGTAGTTGTTATTGCTGATGCCTGTCATTCCGGAGGTGTTGGCCAATCTTTTGATATTGCCAGAAGAGGCGATAGGAGCGTAAAGATCAACCCCATCAGTTCCGGCCTGCAAAATCTCTCAAAAATTGGTGATGGCGTTGCCGTTATTAGTGCATCCGATGATAAACAGTTTTCTCAGGAAAGTCAGTCATGGGGTGGCGGACACGGTGTTTTCACGTATTTTCTACTTAAAGGCCTTAACGGTGATGCCGACTACAATAGAGACGGTCAGGTGACCATGGGTGAACTTATTCCCTACCTGTCGGAACAGGTAAGAAGAGATACGCGAAATGCTCAATCACCTACGGTATCAGGTAAGTTTGATCCGGCAATGAGTATAGGCAAATAAAGTATATTTCAGGACATTGCTCAATTCAAATCCAAACTAATGTAGTGGACTTATATGTGCTAGGCAGCATTTGCTCCTTCCTGGTATTCACAAAACGTCCATAGCGATGAAGATGCGGCATTTGAATCCGTAGTAAACACTATTCACTCTAGACAAACATCGTATCCACACACCATATTTTGCGGTCAGTATTTCATTGACATACAAATGGGGCTACTCTATATTCACTTTCAGTAAATGCAAGTTCTTATTAAACGATGCATGATACATCTTGATCCTGAATAAATTATCAAACATCATTCTTGACGATTGTCATCTGACAGGATTTGTTAATTAAAATTCTCGGAGGAATAAATGGGTATTACCCACGCTGGTGAACTTGCAGCGATGGTAACCGCAGTATCATGGGCAGTAAGCGCCACCCTATTTGATCAGATATCAAAGAAGGTGGGTACTTTCGCGGTTAACTATGCAAAAGTTTGCCTGGGCCTGATTTTCATTAGCATATATTTATTTATTAGTGGAAATACAGTCATTCCTTCATCGATACCCGCAGACGGCTGGATGTGGCTCTCACTTTCAGGACTCATAGGGTTCATCATAGGCGATCTGTTTCTTTTTCAGGCTTTCATCATGATAGGCGCGCGTATATCAATGGTGGTCTACGCGCTTGCCCCCTCTCTGACTGCGGTTGCCGGATATTTTATTTTCGATGAAAGTCTGCCACCGCTTGCGATTGCGGGGATGGCTATGACACTCAGCGGAATTGTTCTCGTCGTAACCTCGCGTCCGTCGAATAATGGCTATCCGGTAAAAGGCAGGTCTATTGGAGTCCTCTACGCGTTTCTCGCGACAGTATGCCAGGCAGCCGGATATCTTTTAAGCAAACAGGGGATGGTCTTCACCGATCCTGTCAGGGCTACTCAGATTAGGCTTATCGCTTCGGTAGCGGGATTTACAGTCCTCATGTTTTTTATGAGAAATTCCAAACATGTTTTGTCTGCCATAAAGGACAGATACGTTCTCCCGAAACTTGCATCCGCATCTTTTTTCGGACCATTTTTCGGAGTAACCCTTTCGATGTATGCCATTCATAATGCCAGCGCGGGAATAGTATCAACTATTATCTCCATGACACCCGTGCTACTGATCGTTCCTGCTGTGTCCATATTGAAAGAGCGGGTTACCCTTCTTGAAATCGCCGGCGCTATACTAGCAGTCGCAGGAAGCGCCCTGTTCTTTTTTTAGAAGGAGCAAAAGGATCAAGTCCAATTTATTCTTTATGTAGCAAGTGTGGACTTGTAGCTGTTTTTAGAAAGTAATCCTTCCTGTTATCCACGCATCGTCGACCTCGGCAAATATGCAGGATTCAATCTAAAATAAACACAGTTCACACCCACCGATAAACATATACAGGATACCTCATGTTTTGTGGCCAAGATTTCATGTTGCAATAACAGGGAAAACTTTTATCTCCCTAAACTGAATGATGGACGGATATCGAAAATTATGAGAGAATTTAAAAGGAGGCTTTATGTTGCAACGAAATATTTATGGACAGATAGGGTTGATTTTATGTGCGATTATTTTCACCACTTCTCTTGTGCAGGCACAAGGAAGACTGCCTAATGTGATGATTTTGGCAACCGGCGGAACTATTGCAGGCACCGGGGCTACCAGCACCTCGACGGTAGGTTATACAGCGGCTAAAGTGGCGATAGATAAGCTTATCAAAGCGGTACCGGAACTGAAGAAGGTTGCCAATGTAAAAGGTGAACAAGTGTTTCAGATCGCCAGCGAAAACATGAACAATGTCTATTGGCTCAAACTTGCCAAGCGCGTCAACACCCTACTTGCGCAGACAGACGTGGACGGCATCGTCATCACCCATGGTACCGACACAATCGAGGAAACTGCTTACTTTCTCAATCTGGTAGTAAAAAGCAGGAAGCCAGTTGTGATCGTTGGCGCAATGCGCCCATCAACCGCGCTTTCTGCTGACGGACCGATCAACCTATATAACGCTGTCTTGCTCGCAGGAAACAAGGATGCCGCAGGCAAGGGAGTGTTGGTCGTCCTGAACGATCAAATTAATGCCGCGCGTGAAGTGACCAAGACCAATACATCAACGCTGGACACCTTCAAAGCCCCGGAGCTTGGCTTACTTGGTTATATGCAGGATAACAGGCCAACCTTTTATCGTCAATCCACTCGCAGGCACACTGCCGATAGCGAGTTCGATGTCATGCAGCTTGATGTTCTGCCGCAAGTTGATATCGTTTATGGCTATGCGAACGTGAATCGTATCGCTATTGATGCTTTCATGGCGGCGGGCGCCAGGGGAATTATTTACGCAGGCACAGGGGACGGCAGCCTGGCGGATTCGGTCAAACCAGCATTGGTCGAAGCACGTAAGCAGGGTGTCATCATCGTGCGATCAAGTCGTGTTGGCGAAGGCATTGTTGCCCGAAATGGCGAGGACAACGATGATCAACTCGATTTCGTTGTGTCCGACACTTTAAACCCGCAAAAAGCGCGTATTTTGTTGATGTTAGCGCTTACCAAAACGATTAATACAAAGGACATCCAACGCATTTTCTACGCGTATTAATTTTTTTACGTATTGCTGAAAACCAGCACTGGATGGAATTCAAGAAAAATGCAAAATTACAATCGTTAATGATTAAAATACGATGGAAACGGCAGGAAACCAGATGATCAACGAAGAAAACACATATCAATCTAAAGCATTGGGGGGAAACCTGCCTGCTGGGAGCATTTCATTATGATAACTAGATTTACTAAACATATTTATATCGCTTTATTGCTTTGTCTTCTCTTCGATAATAGTGGTTGGACTGGTACACAGAATAACGAGGAATTGTCAAGATTTCAGCAAGCCAATAATTCTGCTGAATGTAAAGGTTATAAAGATTCAAAACAAGAATCCGCATACAAGGTGGCCACATTCGACTCCGGGTTCGGTGGGTTTTTCACCGCAAAGGCCATCGAAAAACAGGCGCTGGTCCTGTCTCAAAAAGGTTATGGTCCCTTCGCCATAACCCATTACGGAGATACCCAAAACCTTCCTTATGGAGAAAAAACCCCAGAACAGATCGCGCAACTTACTTCTGCTGGAGTATTAACTGCTTTTCGCGAAGGGGCCAAAGATGTTTATATTGCATGCAATACAGCCTCCACTCAAATCGACCGCGTTAAGAAGATTATTCGGACAGAGAATCCGAGCTATCCGAATCATGTTCATTCAATCATCGATGTCTCCGTAATCGAGGTTATGAGGATTGTAGGCAGAAAGCTAAAAACTCAGGACACTGTCGTCATTGCAGTGCTTGCAACTCCGGCTACGGTATTATCTGAAACCTATCCGAATTTCTTTGCCAAAGCGCTTAATACAGCCTTCAAACAGGGAGAATTCCAAAAGATCACTCAGCCCCGCTGGCTCAAGACCAGCGGCATTATCATCGATAGCTACAGCTATGTTAACGAACTTGCCCTGGGACCCCAGAAAAAGGTGAAAATCTATCAGCTGGCGCCGGCCAACTGGGTGGAAATCATTGAAAACGGGGCATCGGATCATGATAAGCTCGCCAACGTAAAGAGCGATCTCAGGATGCTGATCAGTCAACTGAAATTACCTGAACCCTTTGATGTGGTCGGCGAATTTTGTACTCATTATCCTGTTTTTGACGCCATGATTCAAAACGAGCTGAAGGAGATGGGCATGATTGCATCTGATGCCCAATTTGTGATGCAAGGTCCTTTGATGGGTGATCTTTTTGTAAAGCAATATCTGAAGAAGAAACCTCCAAAATCAGAGACGGCGATCAAAACGTCGCCTACTCTCCGGGTCTATTTAAGCGGAACCAATATTGAAGCCACTGAGGCACTTGTTAAGAAAATATTCCCGGATGAGGAAACACCAAGCATTACCAGGAAAGAATTTGTCATCCTGCCCTGAACTAACTACGGACAACATTAGACTAAAACTGTAATGACCACTTGTGGCACAACATAATACGGAGAAAAAACATGAAATTTTCAAGACAGATAATCAGAGTTCTTCTCATCTTAATATTATTAGCGTTTATTTGCAGTTCGGGTGATGCGATATCTGGCGGTGAAATATCTACGCAGACTCAAATTGCAGATAGTTCAGCGAAAACAAGCAGAGGAAATTTATCCGCGGAAGCGCTGCAGAGGATAAGAGTGCTGGAGTCTGTTTGTGCACAGGATTTGGCAACGCCGCCCAGAGGCATCGGGCCTCTTGCGGAAAAAGTGCGTGGAAGCCTGTTGGAAGCTGCATCGTCGCTTGCCATGACACTAAAGCCTTCTGTTGCCATAATAACCGGTTTTTGGATCATGAGAAACGAAATAAAAAGACCCGATGGAACGATTGAATATTTGGGAGATGCTTCTGAAACTGATGGTCCTGTGGGAACGGCTCATCTTGCTGCTGGATTGGCCCATGCAGGTATTCCCATGCGTGTCGTTACCGACAAGCCTAATGAAAGTGCCGTGAGAGCAGCGCTTGAAGAGGCTACAAGTGGAATAGGGGTAACGGTTCCATTGGAAGTTGTGCCATGGGATCTGCCAAATGAGTCGGCTCCCGCTGATGGCACCCTTGATAAGCAGATGGAGAAGGCGAGATCCTCCATAGCATCCATAGTGGAACAATGGAAGTTAATTAAGATCACCCATGTGATGGCTCTTGAACGGGTCGGTCCGGCACGTTCCGATGGTCGGCCCCACAATATGGCTGGAGCTGATGTCAGCAAATACACTGCCCCCCTGCACCTTTTATATGAAGCCGGAGGCTGGACGAAGTTGGCCGTTGGTGATGGTGGCAATGAGATCGGAATGGGTAGCCTAGATATGAAATTGATTAATAAATCGATAACCAACGGCAAAGGGGGAATTATCGCTAATGCGATTCCTGCCGATTATCTCCAGGTGTGCGGTGTTTCAAATTGGGGCGGCCCAACATTTCTTTTTGCGCTGGCACTGTTAAGGCCAGATATGGCAGAACAACTATTGGCAGGACTCACTCCGGAGAAAGACAAGGCTATACTGCAAGCTGCCGTGGAGAAGGGACCAGCTGTTGACGGCATACGAGGGACCAGAGAACTATCCGTCGATAATATGGATTGGGTGAAACACGCGGAGTTGCTGAAACAGTTATGGAAAGCCTATCGAAAAGGGAATTCAATCAATTAACTTAATCATAATCGCAACGTCTGTATTTTATTGTTTCTTGCCTGTTCATTTCAATTTGTAATAAATACAATTCACACCATATTTTGTGGCAATATTTCCTTGACATACCGACTAGCAGGTACTGACAGGTGGATGCTTTTTTGTTGACTGCAACAAGTCAAGTGTGTTTATGTTGAAACGAACAGCATGGAGCGTTTTGGTATGGAAAAGATCTATCAATCATCTGCTGAAAAGGATGCCAATTCCAATATCTGGCTTGACATTGAGCAAAAAAGCGCGAAATCACCAGTACAAGCGGCCGCCCCTGATGATATCTGGCAATTGACTGAAGGACGGTTGAACCATGCGAAAAACAAGCCGGTGAAAATTCCTGACGCAGAAGTTGCGGACGTTTCTACCAAGGCAGGGGAAGCACGCTACGCCTTACGCAATCCGCATAATGACAAATACATCATTATTGGAGATGAAGAGCTATTTCTATGGAACCTCATAGATGGCCAAAATACAGTTAAAGATATCGCTCTGGAATACATTACCCGATATGACGCGTTGGGCTCAGAGTTGTTGATGGATCTTTTGGATGCACTAAGAAATGATGGTTTTCTGGAAGAGCAGCCAGTCTCGGTTTTTCAATCCCTGAAAGAGCATTTTCATAAAGACACATTGTCAGCGGCGGCAATGAGTGTCGTCGTTTTCTTTGTTCATGGAATCCTGACCACCAGAAAAGCGGACAGCTATTTTACCTGGCTTTATAAGCACTTTGCGCATGTATTTTTTACCCGCCTCATGCTCATATTTGGCATATTTTTATTCCTGGCCGATATTATTTTATATGTGCACTTTTTCCTTATCCGGCACAACGGCTTACTGATAACATTTTCTTCCACAAGCCACCATGTGTACGATGATTTCATTCTGCTGATGTTGGTTTTTTTCCTTTCCGTTTTGATTCATGAACATGCTCATGCCTTGACTGTTAAAAAATATGAAAGGAAAATACTCAGGGGTGGGGTAATGCTATACTTCGGGATGCCTCTGGCATTTGTGGATACAACGGACATCTGGATGAAACCAAAATGGGCGCGCATTGCAGTCTCTTTTGCCGGCCCTTTTTCCAACGCTTTGCTTGGCGGCTTGTTTTTTTCCATAGCACTGTTTCTACCTGACACTATTCTGCGCAGCATTTTTTTACAGGCGGCGATACTCAATACTACTCTTTTCTTTATTAATCTGCTCCCTATCGCGGAGACAGATGGGCACTATATTATCCAGGATTATCTGGAAATGCCCCGCTTGCGGACTCAAGCCCTGAGCTTCATCAAGTCCGGCATGTGGCAAAAATTGGCCCGACGCGAACGCTGGGAAAAGAACGACTTCATCTTCTTCCTCTATGGATTAATATTCATTGCAGGTGTAATATTTACATTGTATTTAGGTTTACATTTCTGGATAACAACTATGGAACATTTATTTAAAGCGGCGTTATTGCGCCCCGCTCTGGTGCTGGAGATATTGGGTGTGTTGGTGACAATTATGATTATCTTCATTATAATACGCCTGTTTCTGCTGTGGTCGAAACGTGCTTCCAACATTAATAATCTCTTGCAATCGCGCATTGAAAGTGGTTGAATTCCAACCATCTTTCATCAACATAATTTTACACAAATAAGAGGAGGTAACAAAATGGCAACTGAAGCTGAACTAAAAAAAGTAGGAATTAAAGCTATTGAGGATGACGCGTTTCGTGGTGATTTCCATGCAGATCCGGCAAAAGCAGCAGCCACACTGGGGATTACTTTTACACCAGAACAACTCGGTAAGATAAAAAAGAGAAGAGAAGTGTTGGATAAAGCTGGCTTGCGTGAGTCGAAGATGATGATTATCTTGTAATAAAGAAGTATTAATCATAGTAAAGGAGGGTATGATGGCAACGGAAGCTGAATTAAAGAAGGTAGGGATTAAAGCTATTGAGGATGACGCGTTTCGCGGTGCTTTCCATGCAGATCCGGCGAAAGCAGCAGCTACACTGGGTATTACATTTACACCGGAACAACTAGGAGAGATAGTAAAGAGAAGAGAAGTGCTGGATAAAGCAGGCTTGAGGGAATCGAAGATGATGGCTATCTTATAATAAAGGAGGCTATGATGGCAACTGAAGCTGAATTAAAAAAGGTAGGGATAAAGGTTATCGAAGATGATGCGTTTCGCGGTGCTTTCCAGGCAGATCCGGCAAAAGCAGCAGCTACACTGGGAATTACCTTTACGCCGGAACAACTAGGTGAGATAGTAAAGAGAAGAGAAGTCCTTGATAAAGCAGGCTTGAGAGAGTCGAAGATGATGTGGATCTTGAAATGAAGAAGTATTAATCAAGTAAAGGAGGGTATGATGGCAACGGAAGCTGAATTAAAGAAGGTAGGGATTAAAGCTATTGAGGATGACGCATTTCGCGGTGCTTTCCATGCAGATCCGGCGAAAGCAGCAGCTACTCTGGGAATTACTTTTACACCGGAACAACTCGATGAGATAATGAAG
>CAJBRY010000411.1 GCA_903958085.1 uncultured Geobacteraceae bacterium | reverse complement strand
TCCATACCATTTCATTTGTGAGTCGGTTTGCAAAAGGTCAGGTATTTTATGATTGAGCATAATAAGGCCTTGTATTCATTCAATTAAATAGTAATTGTTTCTCCGGGGTGCAAGCGCCGTTGGTTCTTTCTAAATGGCACTTCAGTTGATGAGGCAAGCAGATAAAAAAAGATAACAACTAATGCAAAAATAGACGCTAAAATCGGTAGTAGACGAACCTCTTTATCATTCATCCGGGGTGATAAGGCAAAACCTAAAGCGCTCACTACAACGCCATAACTTCCAATCGCTGCCGCCCAGAACATCCCTGTTTGATAGATCTTATTTTCATATGTTACTGACAATGAGAATAAATCTGCTATCTCCACATGATAAAAACTTAAAATGACGATCAGAATCATGGACGTCATTACAAGGCGCATTCCATTTCTGACTGTACGCTTACGCAAAAGACTCCCCCATTAATTGCTGCACCAGGAAACATCTCCTAGCCCGATTCTTAATATCTCTGGAATTGTTCCGATCAAACTAACTACCGAACTCACATCAGTTGTGAGTATTCCTCCATCAACAACAAAATCCAACTGATTGCCAAATGTATCAGAAATGTTCTGCGGATCTCCTTCCGGTTCTTCGCCTGAAATATTTGCACTGGTAGTTATAATAGGATTACCCAAAGCTGTTACGAGTTCGATACATATCCTATTATCCGGTATGCGTATTCCAACAGTCTTTTGTCTTGTCAAAAGTAAATCAGGAACCTCTCGAGTTGCCTCAAATACAAAAGTATATGGGCCAGGAAGATGACGTTTAATAATTTTGAAGGCGGAATTACTGACACGAGCATACCGAGATATTTCTGATAGAGATGAACAGATAAGTGAAAAAGGTTTACGTCGGTCGCGTTGCTTCATTTGATAAATTGCTTCTATACTTTTTTTGCAGAAGATAGAACAACCTATACCATAAGTTGTATCTGTAGGATAGGCGATTACATTGCCGGATTTCAGGCTCTGAACAACCCTTGAAATCCGGTGAGGTTGTGGAAAATCCTGATTTATTTCCAATAACATGGTTACGCTTCCCGAACCATTTCCTTATTTGAAGTTCGCAACGCCTCTGTTGCACATCGGGAAAGAGCAGCAAATTCTTCAAAAGAAAGAGTTTCTCCCCTCCTGCGTCCATCAATAGCACACTCATCCAATAGTGATCCACAATCAATATGTTTGGAAAATTCTGATGATCTGAGACAATTATTCAAAGTCTTGCGACGCATGGAGAATGAACTTCTGACCACACTCCTGAAAACGTCTTCATCACCTACTTCAGCGCGCGGTGCTGATAGAGGAGTGAAACTGAGTACGACAGAATCAACTTTAGGACTTGGATTAAAACAGCCAGGTGGCACGACAAAAAGTTTTCGGATTTCAAACCATAAACCTAGGAGTACCGTAGTAACACCGTATGCAGAACAGTCAGGTGGAGCGGCCAGACGGTCTCCTACCTCTTTTTGTAACATTAAAGTCATGCCAGCCAGCTTTCTATGAACATTATAAAGCCGGAACAACACTTCGGTAGAGATATTGTAAGGAAGGTTGGCAACCACGTTCCACTTCATTGTAGTTTCAGAAAGGATATCTTCAAGGCTAATCTTCAATATATCCGCGTCAATAACAGTCACCCGCTGATTTTCCCTGTGCAGATTACTGTGAAAGGCCGCCAGTGCGTGGTCAAATTCGATCAGTAGAAGCCTGCTTGCACACTTGGCAAGATGCTTTGTGAGAGCCCCGCGCCCAGGTCCAATTTCAAGTACAGGCTGATCTGGCTGAATATTTGCCGATATAATAATCTTTTCAATAATGTTCCCATCAACAAGAAAATTTTGACCGAGTGATTTTAAGGGGCGTCGAACTGAACTCATTTTGTAAACTCCCTTATGCTGTCCATATCCCATGAAGCTGTCACGTCGAGCGACTGTGATGAGGCAAATCCGTTTGAAAGGTAATAATCACCGGGAACGGCAATCATAGCTGCATTGTCGCCACATAATGATGGTTGTGGAATATATAGTTCAACCTTCATCTGTTTGCAGAGCTCAAGCATGCGACTACGTAAACCACTGTTACAGGCAACTCCACCCGCAACTACAAGTCTATTTGTGCCTGTGTGAAGAATTGCAGCTTCTGTTTTCGCTGAAAGAACATCGCAAACGGCCTTTTGAAAAGAAGCACACAGGTCATCAGCTTCTTTTCCAGACTTAGAAATAGGATTTTTTTCGATATGTTGCATTACTGCGGTTTTTAAGCCGCTGAAGCTGAAATTCAGGGTGCCATCTCGCAGCAATGGTCTCGGCAACCGGACAGCCTCTGGATTCCCTGATTGAGCCATCCGGTCAATCAGCACACCGCCAGGATATGGCATTCCCATGATTTTGGCACATTTGTCGAAAGCTTCACCGGCAGCATCGTCAATAGTTTTTCCAAGTGTCTTGTACTCACCAAAATTTTCTACATGATAAAGGTGGGTGTGACCGCCAGAAACTACCAGAGCCAAAAAAGGAAAATCAATTTTCTGCTCCAAAAACGGTGCAAACAGATGCCCCTCAATATGATGTATGCCAACAAAAGGAATCTGCCTTGCAGCAGCAATCGCTTTTGCAGCAGAGAAACCTACCAGAAGCGCTCCTGACAAACCGGGTCCGCGGGTGACGGCAATTCCTTCAATCACTTCCATTTTGACTCCTGCGTCACCAATGGCCTGATTGATGACCGGCGACAATGATTCCAGGTGTTTGCGTGATGCAATTTCCGGAACGACTCCCCCGTACGCTGCGTGAATCGAAATCTGGGAAGAAATTACTGAGGAAAGAATTTCACGGCCGTCGCGAACAACTGCGGCGGCCGTTTCATCACAGGATGTTTCAATGGAGAGAAGAAGCATTTGATCAATCCAAGAAAATATCGAAATATATCATAGAAGATTTGCTGCCAGTTCAGCCAACTCGGAACGCTCTCCCTTAGTCAAAGTAACATGTGCCGCAATCCGCTCACCCTTGAATTTTTCAACAAGGTACGTGAGGCCGTTACTGGATGAGTCAACGTAAGGGTTGTCAATCTGGTAGGGGTCTCCTGTCAAAACAATTTTTGTACCTTCTCCAACTCTTGTTACAATGGTCTTTATTTCATGTGGTGTAAGATTCTGTGCTTCATCAACGATCAAATACTGGTTTGGTATTGAGCGTCCACGAATGTAGGTCAGTGGCTCAATATCAAGAAGCCCCATTGCCATAAGCTCCTTATAGCCTTTGCTGTGTCGCTTTTCAGATTCGTGTCCGGAGATTAACAGTTCGACGTTGTCGAATATCGGCTGCATCCAGGGGGTCAGCTTTTCTTCAATATCACCCGGCAGAAACCCCAGGTCTTTTCCCATCGGGAAAACGGGTCGCGAAACAAGCAGACGGTTATAAACATTTTCTTCAGCTGTTTTATGAAGACCAGCTGCGATTGCAAGAAGCGTCTTGCCGGTTCCTGCTTTACCTACCAACGTAACCAGTTTAATACTGTCATCCATTAGTACGTCAAGAGCAAAAGACTGTTCTCTGTTGCGTGGGAAAAGGCTCCATATACCTTCTTTTGGCACTTTACGCACCGGAACTATCCTTGAATTTGCAGGATCATTGCGACAGATAGCGGTATGATTTGGGTTGGCACTGTCGACAATTGTAATAAACTCGTTGGGCGCCAATTCTCCTGGAGGTTCCAGCCAGCCCTGACCATAAAAACGGTCAACTGCGTCAGGTGGCACCTCAATAGACTTAGTCCCGGAATAAAGATCCTGGATATCTACCTTGTCAGATTCGTAGTCTTCTGCAACTAAACCGATAGCATCAGCCTTGATCCTCAGATTCGAATCTTTGGTCACAAAAATGGTAACTGCATCGGGAGTGCGATCATGTACATCCTGAGCAACTGCAATTATTCTGTTATCTCCATTGTCCACCCGCAGGTCAACTGGTAGATTTTTGAAATATTTTTCTGCAAACAGCTCTACCCTTAGCGTACCGCCCCCAGGCATGGTTACGCCGGATGCAAGTGAGCCTTTCTCTCGAAGCGCATCAAGAATCCTTGAAACCATGCGAGCGTTCCGGCCGGTTTCGTTCATATCTTTTTTGAAGCGGTCAACCTCTTCAATTACTGTAATTGGTATGATTATGTTGTTATCTTGAAACTTGAATAGTGATTGCGGGTCGTGCAGTAGTACGTTGGTGTCGAGAATGAAGTTCTTCATGATTCCCTTTCTGGTTGTTCAGGATAATGGCAGGGTGCCGAAGTAGATTGTTTTATTTCTCAATAATTTGAACGGTAATTCCATCAAGCTTGCCGAGTAATTTGATCCATACATCCCTGTTTCGATATTTGGCGTTAAGCACAACCTCACCATCTTTGTTAATAGCTGAAAGAACACTTTCAGGTGACTCCTCGACAGTATAGTAGGTGTAAATTCCAGTCTTATAAATCTGTTCTTTTGTAAATGGTTTTTCCGGAGGTAACGAGCAGGCAGCACAGATAATCAAAAAAACAAAAAATACTGACCATAATCTCATGTCAAAACTCCTTTTTCTGGAAAAGTCTATAGCGTTTTTCTGATTTTGAAGATGCATTGTACAACGGCATCAGAAAAGAAATCAATCTCTTCGCTTGTTGTGAACCATCCTGGGCTTATTCTGAGAGTACCATCCGGAAGAGTTCCCAGCGTCTGGTGAGCAAGGGGAGCGCAATGCAGGCCAGCCCGAACGGCAATATCAAACCCATGGTCAAGCTCAGCAGCGAGCAGTGCCGAATCAACTCCGGCCGCTCTAAAAGAAAGTAACGAACAACGATTTAGCGGATTCGTAGGACCATAGATAACTACTCCGGGAATGCATTTCAACGCAAGTTCAGCCCTGTTAAGCAGAGAGTGTTCGTGCTCATTTATAACAGAAAGTCCCACTTCACGAATAAACGCTATGCCAGCTTGCAATCCGGAAATTCCTGTCAGATTATGGGTGCCAGCTTCATATCCGTCAGGAAAGACAAGCGGCTGTTCATCTGCAGTTGAATTGGTACCAGTTCCTCCCTGAATCACTGGCATTAGTGAAATTTTAGGCGACACATACAAAAGTCCTGTTCCACTTGGCCCCAACAATCCTTTATGACCTGGAACGGCCAAAAAATCTATATTGAGGTCATCCACAGAGACAGGCAGATGTCCGGCTGACTGAGCAGCATCAAGCAAAAAGAGAGCTCCTGCCGATTTGGACAGTTTTGAAATTTCCTCTACCGGCTGAACCGCTCCACAGACATTTGATACATGAGCAACTGCAATCATTCGTGTATTAGGTTTCAACGCAGAACGAATATCTTCAACCGAAACCACACCGTCAGAACCCGATGAAACTATTGTTAAATCAATACCTTTTTTTTGCAGTGCATATAACGGTCTCAATAGAGAATTATGCTCCATAGAGGTTGTAATAACGTGGTCTCCAGCAAATAATGAACCGTGTAGCGCAAGATTCAGGGCACCGGTTGCATTATGAGTAAATATAATTCGTGACGAGTCTGAAATTGAAAATAATGCAGATATTTCCTCTCGCGCATTAAATAGAATTCGACTTGCCTCAAGCGACTGACGATACCCCCCTCTGCCGGGCGAAGCACCTACTTGTCGCATCGCATGATTGACAGCTTCATAAACTATTTCCGGTTTGGGATAAGATGTAGCAGCATTGTCGAGATACACTGAAAACTCCTTACTAAATTTATGGCATCAATGGAGGTTTTTCATTCAGCCATGGAAAAATATGAACAACTCCATTACTACTATCATCAGCTGCATCGTGAATTTTTTTTGCGATCGTTGACTGATCTGAGGTTCCCCACCAGTTTTGCCTGGCGCTTATTACATCACGTCCAGCATTATAGATATTAAACCCATCATTTGAAGTAAAAGCATTATTTGATATTAGAGACATTCCATCTTCCAAGCGCAAAGCTTCCATAATATTTTCGGAAAAAAAACAGCGCTGAATTTTAATACGTGATCCCAAAAGATGCATTGCTGTTTCCTTGTTTTTCAGAAAACGAGACATATTGACCTGTCCTTCACCCCCCTTGATTCTAGCTCCAAGCAAATTTCCGGAAAATTCTCCGCCAGAAATTTTGATGCGACAATCTTCAGCTTCAATTCCGGAGCGTTTGTTGTTCATAACTTTAATCGATGAAAATACAACGGAAGATTTATTCATAATACAACCACGTTGACAGTTACTAATAACCGACTCCTTGCCATCAAATTCGGTGTTATAGATTTCAATGCCGGTTTCAGAATCTGAAATTGTGCTGCTGGCTAATTGAACAAATCCGTCATGCGACATCAAAGCAGTTTGGGCTTGTTCAATAGAAACCGCTTTCAATGTAACTGTAGAAAAGCGGACATCAATGGCGGTTTCAGCATATTCTATACGGCAGCGCTCAAATAGGTTGCGTTTTTCAGTTGAGAGAAAAATTATCCCACCCCATGAACTGCGTGCCGGTCTTGATCTATCAGCCGTCAACAAAATTGGCCGCTCAGCTGTCCCTACCGCATGAATACGGCCGTGGATAATAAGATTGGAAAGTTGGTTAGAAGCTGAAGAAGTAAAACGGACAACAGTTCCAGGATCAATGCGTAAGGTTGCCTGAGGTGCCACAACGACGGAACCTTTTACAAGCACTGAACCTCGCCAAGTGGTGTCTTCGTTCAGTACAATATTTTCATAAACAGAAGTAACCTGTTCGGCCGCTTGTGACAATGTTGCCATGCAGAAATAAAAACAGACTGCAATAATGATTTTCACTCGTACGCTCCTTAGCAAATTTCTGAAGCACTACCATGATTCAATCTGACTGTAAATTCAATGTTATTTTTGCACGATATTTCTTGTAAATGAAGTTCATTTTACTCTTTTTAAAGACTTTCAACTGCTTATAAACTTCAAAAATATTTTGTTGACAGTACATATATGTTGTGGTTTATTTCAAAGGCATCCACAAAATATTGTGGTCATAGGCTTTGCACACACAAAAATTTTTACGAAATAATCATATTTTCATTCAAATCAAGGAGATACATTTATGAAAAAAACAGTCCAGAATGATCTTGTCCCGGCTCTTACAAAAAATGCTGCAACAGTATTGGAAAAACGCTATCTGCGCCGAGATGAAACCGGCAAAGTTCTTGAGACTCCCGCGGATATGTTCAGACGTGTTGCTGACACTATTGCTGCCGCTGATAAAATATTTGACAAAAAGGCTGATGTAAAAAATTTATCTGATATTTTTTTCCGCATGATGGCAAATTTTGAATTTCTTCCAAATTCTCCGACTCTTATGAATGCTGGTCGACCTTTGGGACAGCTTTCTGCCTGCTTTGTTCTTCCAGTTGGTGATTCAATGGAGGAAATTTTTGATGCCGTAAAATTCACTGCTCTGATTCACAAATCTGGTGGAGGCACTGGTTTTTCTTTTTCGCGATTGAGACCTGCCAATGATGTTGTCAGTACTACAACAGGAATATCAAGTGGACCCCTATCGTTCATGCGTGTTTTCGATATTGCAACTGAAACCATTAAGCAAGGCGGAACAAGGCGCGGTGCAAATATGGCAATCCTAAGGGTTGATCACCCAAGTAT
>CAJBRY010000410.1 GCA_903958085.1 uncultured Geobacteraceae bacterium | reverse complement strand
TTATTCCCTAACGACAAGATGTTTATGATTTCACGTATTCTTACAGGCATGATTAAGGAGGCATTTTACGATGCTGGTCATGTAATGCAATGGACCCCTGCAAAGATCAGGAAGGCGCTTAAATCCACAGGTTTTTCAATGTTAGAACAGCGAAGTCTTCCATTCATTTTTTGGCAAACTAGTCTTCATCATTTAGCCGTCGCGGAAAAAAAACTCTAAGTTGTTGTTATACAAAACTAATGGAATACCTTAATAATGAAAACGATTATTCTAATATTTCTGGTCTCAGCTAGCACAGTTGTTAGCCAGCTATTGCTTAAAAAGGGGGCAATTGACTTTAAGTTAAATAGAATTGATGTTTCACTAGTTCTTTCTGCTATCAGTTCTCCGTATATTTTAAGTAGCATTTGCTTGCAATTGTTCAGTTTTGTCCTATGGTTTGTTGTTTTATCAAAAGCAAATCTTGGATATGCTATTGGTTTTTCAGGGGCTTTTCTTTATCTAATGCTCCCGTTACTTAGTTGGCTTATTTATGACGAGAAACTTGGAGCAATTCAATGGCTAGGTTTGATTCTAATAACTGCAGGGATTCTCTGTATGGCTAACAAAAGTTAGTATTCTAAGGTGTACCTATGATCAAATTTCTTTGGATAAATGCCATAAATTCAGCTTCGGAAGTGGAGACGCGCTATCCTAATCTTGGGATTGGCTATCTGATTGCGTCATTAAAACGAACTTTCGGAGACGATGCTTTTCTTTTTCAGGTTGTTGATACTGAAATTGAGGCATCCTTGGAAAGTTTTCGCCCTGATGTAGTTGGTATTTCCGCTGTCAGTCAGAATTATGGGCGTGCTATCTGTTGTGCTGAAATTGTACAATGCTTTGGTATTCCAGTACTTATCGGAGGAGTTCATATATCATTTTTGCCGGAGACGCTTTCTCCTGCAATGACTGTTGGTTGTATTGGTGAAGGTGAAGAGACGATCGTTGAATTGATGCAAATTTTTACGGAAACAGGCAGTTTTGAGTTAGAACGACTGGCTGGAATTGCTGGAATTATTTACCATAACGATGGTGGTATTCTGACAAAAACAGTACCACGTCCTCTGCAGATGAACCTTGATTCTCTATCCGTTCCTGACAGAAACTATTTTAAAGAGTCTACTCATACATATCTTTTTACTTCTCGTGGTTGTCCTTACCGGTGTTCGTTTTGTGCGTCATCTCGCTTCTGGGATAAGGTGCGTTTTTTCTCAGCAGAACGTGTAGTTAACGAGGTCGTTAGGCTTGTTGAAGACTACGGAGCAACATTTATCAGCTTTTTTGATGACCTATTTGTTGCAGATAAAAAACGGTTTTTCAAAATTGCAGAACTGCTTGAACAAAAAAACATTGTAGGCAGAGTGAAATTTTCCTGTTCTCTCAGGGCAAATACTGTAACGGATGAAATAGTGGCTGGTTTGAAGCGAATGGGTGTTGTGTCTGTCGGTATGGGTTTGGAGTCTGGGAATCAGAGAGTATTGACCTGCCTGAAAGGATCCGGCATTACTGTGGAGCAAAACAGGAGAGCCGTGTCTATGCTTAGGAGCAATGGAATTATGGCAAACGCTTCCTTTGTAATTGGTTCGCCCGATGAAACAGAATGTGAAATAATGGATACGCTCAATTTTATTAAGTCTTCAGGTATGGGACTTTTCGACGTATATGTCTTGACACCATTTCCAGGCACGCCGGTTTGGGAATTGGCGAAGGCGAAGGGTCTTGTCTCCGATGATTTAAACATGGATTGGAGTAGACTGAATGTGAATTTTGAGGTTTCTCCCGATAAGGCGATCATTCTTTCAGACATTTTGTCTCGTGATAAGATAGTGAGGCTTTATGGTAAGTTTCGCAGATACCGCTTCATACACAACGTTCTAACTATTTGGAGACATCCAATGCTGTCGGATCTTCCTCGCTATGCTTATAAGATTTTGCGAGAAAAACTGCAGAGGAACTGGCAATGAATCTCCTAAACAAAAGTGGTTCGCTTGTGCTGATTCCTGCATACAACGAGGCGTTGCGAATAGAGGGCGTTATAGAGAATATTCGCAGTTTAATTCCGGAAATATTGGTTTTAGTGGTTAATGACGGCTCTACTGACAACACGGCTTTTGTCGCTCGTCAGGCCGGTGCAATAGTCGTCTCGCATCCATTTAATATGGGATACGGCGTTGCAATTCAGACAGGTTATAAGTATGCGCTTGCCAATAACTACGATTATCTTGTTCAGTTGGATGCGGATGGTCAGCACGATCCGTCATATATTCCAGATCTTCTTAATGCAGTAATAAATGG
>CAJBRY010000409.1 GCA_903958085.1 uncultured Geobacteraceae bacterium | reverse complement strand
TTTCAGTCAATTTTTCTGTTCATAAATGCTCCTTACGCGCCGCAGCACTCACATATACTACCGTACTTTCGCTTGTCCCGTTTCTAGCCATTGCTTTTTCTGTACTTAAAGGTCTGGGGGCACAAAATACCCTTGAACCTTTTTTACAAAATATTGCAGGTGATTCAGAGGAAACAATCTCCCGAATTGTTGATTATGTAAACAATACGAATGTGAAATCAATGGGGGCGATTGGCCTATTGATGCTTATTGTTACTGTAATATCTCTGATGGGTAGCATTGAAGAAGCTTTCAACGCAGTCTGTGGAGTCCGGGAAACACGAACTATTCAGAGACGATTCAGCGATTACTTGAGTGTAGTCATTGTTGGTCCTATACTATTGCTGGCTGCTACCAGCATGACCTCCTCTCTGCAGAGTCAATCGATTTTACAATGGTTGATTCAGAACACTTATCTAGATGATGCAATACTTCTGCTATTCCGTTTTCTGCCATATCTCAGTGTATGGATTGCCATGATTTTCCTCTACATTTTTATACCAAACACCAAAATTCGCTTTAGATCGGCTATAGTTGGTGGGGTAATTGCCGGAACTGCCTGGGAACTGGCCCAGTGGGGCTATTTTCATTTTCAGGTCGGAGTTGCCAATTACAATGCCATTTATGGGACGTTGGCAGCAGTTCCAATATTTTTGGTCTGGATATATACAAGTTGGCTCATAGTGCTTTTTGGACTGGAAATAGTTTTTGCGCATCAGCACTACTGGCACCTTTCCGCTGTAGCAACTAACTCTGGCTTTAGCACAACAACACACGAAGAACTTGCTTTGGCAACACTTATTCAGATAAATCTTAATTTTCAAAATAGCAATACTCCACTTTCCGCTCAAAAGTTGGCAGACAAACTGGATGTACCTCTGCTTCTGTTTGAAACTGTATTATTTGAGTTGGAAAGTTTGAAATATGTCGCAGAGACTTCGGGCAACTCTTCAGCCTGGCTTCCGGCGCGTGATCCATCCGAAATCATGGTGATTGAGGTTATCGGATCTCTGCGCGGCATTTCATCGCTACAACCGACTATTCCTGTGATCAAACGTGCAGAAGAATTACTTTGCAAGGCTTGGGATGGCAGTAAGGATTCTCTGAATGGAGTTACTTTACGTGACCTGCTGAAAAATATTTAAAAATCAGTACTGTTTCCCTATAGATGTTGACAAAAAGTGGTTGTCCGTGTAAATAACTCACACTTTATTTTAAAGGGCATTCATGCTTAATCTGCTATTTATTTCAGACAGTCCGAAGGCTGAATACATTAAAAAGGAACTACAGCCTGTTCTTAAAGTCATAATTGATGTTGTAACCGACTTCGATCATGGCTTGAAGGATGTATTTGAAAAACGTCCTACGACTGTTTGCATACAGGATCAGATTGGTGGTGTAACCGGTGACAGTGTTGCCAGACACATACAGATGCTTCTTGGAAATAGTGCCCCGTCATTTATTCTTCTTCATACTGCCAACACTAAGGCAAGAGCAATTAAAGGGCTTTACGAGCACCTGATTGACTTAAATCAACCAGATGAATCACTTCATGCAGATTTTATAAATACACTTAAATCACTGCTCGGAGAACAATGGGAGAGAATTTTTATTCCGCCCAAATCTTCGCAAACTGAAATTATGTCTGCCAAATCGTTATCAGCTGAGCCTAATGAGGAGGCAGACAAACTCGTAGACGATATACTCTCGGATCTTGAAACTTCCGGTTTTTCAATTATTGATGAAAAACCAGTGGTTTTTGACGCAGCTCCCGTTGTTGTTCCGGATGTAGAAACGGAATCTAAAAAAATAGCTCCATCGACGGAAACTGATAAAGTTGCTTTATCAGATGGACCAGTTAAAGTTCAAAGAAATAGCGATGAAATGGCAGAACTGCTTCTTGCTGAGGTAAGCAAAGCCGTTCAGGACGAAAACAGGATCGAGAATACTCCCAAGCAC
>CAJBRY010000408.1 GCA_903958085.1 uncultured Geobacteraceae bacterium | reverse complement strand
TAGTCCGGTAAGCAGAGGGATAAACCATTACCAACTATTACAAGTTAACTATATGCAGAACTGGCTCCTTTGGACTCATCATTAATAACTAAGGCTTCGTGCGGTCGAGGAACGAGACCCAGCATGAAGCCGTGGTTGCACTAAACCCGTGCACCCGGCTGACTAACCAATAGTAAGCTATGGGGATTCAATAAATAAAGCTGATGCTTTCAACGAACCAGGAGATACTATTCTCTGGCTTTTGTAGGAAAATTAGGACGGATAAAACAGATATGGACTTGACAGGACTGTCTATAGAGCAGATAATCAAATTATTATTAAGATATTTGCAATAGTTGATCATGTCCATCATTGAACGCTTAGATTAATTGTTGGTACTTTAAAAGTGATTTCATGTTTCGTCAAAGTCAATATGGCTGGAGGAGAGCGACCGGCCAAAAACATTTCAACAGTCACCATTTTGCCTAATCCGCAACAGGGGCATTTATCGGGATCGTACCGGAGGTATTCCCGGCAGATTTGCCTCCAGTCTTTCTTCTCTTTGACTACTGGTACATAGATTCCAAATGCCTGTTGAAGTTCACGGAGTTCGGGCCGTTTGGTTGTGGACAAAAGTCCATAATGCCGGATCCGGACAAATCTTTTAGGAAGAATATGCTGACAGAACCTCCTCAGGAACTCCGGGCCCTCGAGCGACATTTCTTTTTGCTGGTTATCTCGATAGTCCCGGTAACGGAAGCGAACACGCGATTCATTGACCGCAAGCAGCCGGTGATTACTGATCGCTACTTTATGTGTATAGCGACCCAGATATTCCACTACCTGTTCAGGACCCGCGAAAGGTTCTTTGGCATACACCACCCAGTCGGTTTTATATAGATTGCGGGTAAAAGCTTTCTCCTGTGGAAATTGTTTGACCAATTTGGCGATGAATTTACCCCGGAACACCTTCGAAAGGTTCTGAACCGGAAACAGGAATACTTTCCCGTTAGCGGATGTAGTCACTTGCTTCCATTGCCCTTTGTAATTGATTCCCCCACCGGGAACGATGCCATGCACATGCGGATGAAGACTCAGACTTTGTCCCCAGGTATGCAGTACGGCAACCATCCCGGTTTCCGCACAGAGTTGGGTATAGGAGAACTGTGCAATCGTTTCCCAGACCGATGCAAAGAGCAGATTATACAGATCTCCCGGATGCTGAATAAACAGGGGGTTCAGCTTATCCGGGACCGTGAACACCACATGAAAGTAGGGTACCGGCAATAAATCCTGTTTGCGGCTCTCAATCCATTTTTCCCGTTGGGTATTCTGACACTTGGGACAGTGGCGGTTCCGGCAACTGTTATAACTTATACGAATGTACCCGCATGCATCGCATTGATCAATATGTCCGCCCAGAGAGGAAGTCCGACATTGCTGAAGGGCACGCAAAGTTGACTGTAAATATCCATTAGGCTTATATTTTTCTATAAAACTGTTTCCGAAACGATCGATTACTTGTGCCAGTTCATAAGCAGGCTTCAGGGTTTTTGATACAACCTGTCGAACGGGCTGAACAGGTTGCTCCGGTTTAGCATGGCTACGTGCAAATACACCATGGTGGTTTCAATCCGCTCATGTCCGAGCAGTTCTTTAATGGTTACGATGTCCATCCCAAATTCAAGAAGGTGTGTGGCGTACGTGTGTCGAAGGGTATGAGGAGAAACTCTTTTTAGAATATTGCACTTCTTCACCGCTGCTTGAAAAATGGACTGTATGCCCTGTCTGCTTAATGGAAATCCAGATTTACAGCCATTGAAAAGATAGTTAACCGGTCGATAGATTTTGTAGTATTCCCGCAAAGGGGGCAGGATCAGAGGAGAGATGGGCACATACCGGTCTTTTCTGCCTTTGCTCTGGTGAACGTGAATCATCATCCTGCCAGAATCTATGTCTTGGATTTTCAACCGGCTGACTTCGCCGGTACGAAGACCACAGGAATACATCACCACCAAAAGAATACGATCTCTCAGTGAAGTCGGACCGCGGAACAATGCTTTGCACTCTGCATAATTCAACACAACAGGCAATTTGGTTTTATGCTTAATAACGGGTAGTTGAACAACCCGGTCGGTTATCCCTATCAAGCGATAATAATAACGCAAACTATACACCAGAAGCTTAAAACTGCTTCTGGAAAGCTCGTTCGGTTTTCGCGCAAGATCCATGAGATACTTGTTGACCTCATTTTCGCTGATATCCTGAGGCAACTTACTGAAAAACAGACTCAGCTGAGCCAGGCTCCGAGTATAATTGGTAGTCGTCGAAGGAGAAAGATCAGCTAATAGCATCTTTTCTTCCATCGCCTCAATTACCTTTTGGAAGCCTTCTACCTTTTCGCAGGCTTCCTTCAAAATTGTGCGTGTTCCTTTTTGTAACTTTGTTTGTGTTTTCATCATAAAAGTAGATTATGTACTCCCTTTTACGTTGAAACACGAAAAAAGCTACCCCACCCCTCAAAAGGGGGTGGGGTTTAGTGCAACCCCGGACTTTAGTCCGGCAAGCCACACGGTTTGACATACATCGATTAATCGGGGTAACATATTGTGCTACACCTTCCTTTTGGCTCTTTACTATCCCCAGACTTCAGTCTGGGGCTTTTATCAACAGCCAAACCGCTCAGCATCAGGTTCCCACTCCCTTAGGTTGACGGTTATCGAGGCTCGGGAGGAGGTGGATCGCATGAGATTTGGTACCTCAACAGTAACACCTACAAC
>CAJBRY010000407.1 GCA_903958085.1 uncultured Geobacteraceae bacterium | reverse complement strand
GGGCAAATCACTATAGAGGGGAATAGTTTTTTTGAAAAAGAGAATATCCTTCGCAGTCTGCCGGGACTTAGTCAGGGGAAGACTCCTAATATTTAATACCGTATCTCGAAGCCTCAAGCTCTCGAACGAAAACCCCGCAAAAAAAACAAGCCTGCAATTAAAAAATAGCGACAAGGAAAACGAAACTGACGCAATACTGACGGTGAAGGATGAAAAACCATGGAAGTTAGGTATAACGGCAGATAACACAGGTACTCGGGAAACCGGTCATACTCGCATGGGCTTCCTTCTGCAGCACGCCAATGTCTTCAACCGGGATCATCTCCTGACGTTACAGTATATTACCGCGCCAGAAAAGATTGATCGTGTCAGTATTTACAGCCTCGGTTACCGGATGCCGTTTTATTCATTGGGGTCATCACTGGAACTGATCGGCGCATATTCGAATGTGGATTCCGGCACGATAAGCGCCGCCTCTTATAATATGAACGTAAGCGGCAAAGGTTCAATTTTAGGGATACATTATAATCAGAACCTCACAAGATTCGGTATCTACGAACACAAAGTGACCCTCGGCCTGGATTACCGGGCTTATGAAAACAACGTTGATTTTCTGGGGAACCAGCTGGGCAAAAATGTAACGGTTCATCCGGTCAGTCTGACGTACTCTGGTATATTGAATTTTGATCAAATCAATGCCGGCTTTTATCTGATGGACATACAGAATCTCGCGGGAAGTTGGGATGGCAGGGACAATGCCATCGATTTTGAAGAGGCCCGTCCGGGCTCACCGCGGAGCTATAATGTTCTTCGTTACGGGGCAAACCTGTCTTATGCCCCTGGCGCTGACTGGCAGGCGCGTATGCTGATTAACGGGCAATATACCAGTGATCGGCTTGTGCCGGGCGAGCAGTATGGGATTGGCGGAGCGACCTCCGTCCGTGGATTCCAAGAGCGGGCATTCTCCAATGATCAAGGATATTCAGGGAGTTTTGAGACATACTCTCCGGATATTTGCAAGTTGCTTAATTTCAGCGCTTTTCAATCTCGCCTGCTGGTGTTTTATGACAGAGGGTATGTTTCCCGGAATAATCCTATACCGGGCGATACAGTCAGCACGCAAATTGCCAGCATTGGTACCGGCTTGCGCATAACTGATGGCAAAAGATTCTCCATCTCTGTTGATTGCGGCTTTGTGGTTGACCCACCTGATGAAGACACAGCAAGATGGAGCAGTGCCTGGCATTTGTCGGCAAGTTTTATGTTTTAAAAAATTGTAAAGGAGCTTTATATGAAAGCAAATCCGTGCAGAAAAAAGAGGCTTTTCCTGATTGCCTGTAAGATTGTTTATGTAAGCACATTAATTTTATTCAGCGCGGGCAATGTTTTTGCCCTTCCGAACGGACAGCAGGTTGCAAACGGACAGGCAAGCTTTAATACCCAGGGCAACAACCTCACCATCACCAACAGCCCCAACGCGATCATCAACTGGCAGGGCTTTTCAATCAATAACAATGAGGCCGTCCGCTTTATCCAGCAGTACGGTTCCAGCGCCGTCCTCAACCGGGTCATCGGTCAGGACCCCTCCCGGATTCTCGGCCTGTTGCAATCCAACGGAAAGGTATTTCTTATCAACCCTAACGGCATACTCTTCGGCCAGGGTGCAAGAATCGATGTGAACGGGCTTGTTGCCTCCACTCTGAACCTCAGCAATCAGGATTTTCTGGCAGGCAAATACAACTTCACCGCCGGTACCGTGGCCGGTGCCATTGAAAACCAGGGGACAATTACCACGCCTGCGGGCGGAAAGGTTTTCCTGATCGCGCCGGATATCGAAAACAGCGGAATTATTAACTCTCCCCAGGGCGATGTGACCCTGGCAGCAGGACATAGCGTGTACCTTGTCGATTCCCTTGATCCGGACATATCCGTAGTCGTAAGCGCGCCTGCGAACAAAGCGGTGAACTTAGGCCAGATCGTCGCCGAGAGCGGCAAAGTGGGAATTTACGGCGGGCTGATATCACAGAAAGGCATTATCAATGCAAATAGCGCCGTGTCGGAAGGCGGCAGGATTTACCTGAAAGCCACGAAGGCGATTGAACTAGCAGATACCAGCGTCATCACCGCCGATGGCACAAAGGGCGGTAAGATTATCGCCATGACGGCTGAAGATGGCAAAATCAGCGGCACGCTCACCGGTAGAGGTTTGCTCTCCGCCCAAGGGGTTGGAAGCATCGGCGGCGGCGGCTTTATCGAAACTTCAGCGGCAAAGGTTGATCTGAACGGCATTAATGTCAGGACAAATGGCGGCAACTGGTTGATTGACCCGCACGATTTCTATATTGCCACAGACGGCGACATCACTGGTACGAACCTCGCTTTAATGCTAGGCGGAAACAGTATAGTTATCAGTACCGCCGCCGGGACTAATTCGGACACTAATCTTTATGCGAATAATGAAACAACATCCAATGGCGACATCTTTGTCAACGATAGCATAACCTGGTTTACGAGCAACAAACTAACCCTTGAGGCTCATAGAGATATCAATATTAGTCAACCCATATCAGCCATCAATGGAGGTCTTGACCTCTGGGCTGGCAATAATTTGATTGTTACGGGCGCGGTCAGTGTGAAAAAATTCACACTAAGTCATGGCATGTGGAGTCAGGTATATGCCACGCTACCCAGCTTTACCGCGACTGATTTTAAAATCACAGACGGCACATTCATCCGCGCTATCAGCGGCACTGGCGATAGTGCCACCCCGTATCAGTTGGCCGACATCTACGGGGTGCAAGGTATGGGGAGTACGGGAATGCTAAATAAGTCCTACGTGTTAGCTAACAACATTGATGCCACAGGGACGACAAACTGGAATTACCATCCAGTCAATGGCTCCGCAGAAGGTTATTACGGCTTTGCACCCATTGGCAATAGCTCAATCGCCTTCGCTGGCGAATTTGATGGTTCTGGCCACACCATCACTGGACTCTATATCAACCGCTCCGGGACGGACTATGTCGGACTATTTGGAAGCAATTCTGGTACTATAAAAAATCTTGGGATGGTTAATGTGAACACAACCGGCCATCACAATACAGGCGGTTTGGTGGGTTTTAACAATAGTGGAGACATCTACAATTCTTACAGCACGGGCAAGGTAACGGGAACAGGAACTAGTACGGTAGATGGAAATGGTGATGTAGGCGGTCTGGTGGGAGATAATTATTCTGGCACCATAAGCAGTTCCTACAGCACAGCAACGGTAAAAGGTGATTTAACCGAAGATGTCGGAGGTCTGGTTGGAGAGAATTGGGGCACCATCAGCAAGTCCTACAGCACGGGCGCGGTAACTGGGAAAACAAATGTCGGCGGTTTGGCTGGGTGGAGTTCTGGCAAAATTTACTATTCTTACAGCACGGGCACAGTCAGCGGAACCTATGCTATCGGCGGGTTGGTGGGGTATAATGACGCTGTTACTAGTACCGACGCCTACATCTACAATTCCTACAGCACGGGAGCAGTAACAGGATTAGGGGAAACGGAATCCGGAGGAGATATTGGTGGGCTGGTTGGGTATAATAATAAAGGCTACATCAAATGGTCCTACAGCACGGGGGCAGTAGCGATAATCGGAGATGTCGAAAATGTCGGCGGTTTGGTGGGATATAATAATACGACTCCGCCGCACATCACCAGCAGTTTCTGGGATAAAGATACCTCGGGAACATCTACCGGCATAGGCGGCGGAAGAACTAACGATGGCGCAACTGGTCTGATCACCGCCGGTATGATGACGGCATCCAATTTCTCCACTTGGGACACCTCTACCATCTGGAACATCTTGGACACTCAATCCTACCCCTATCTCAAGTGGCAGTTCACTGGAACGCCACAGATTATTTCCGGCAAGCTTGATGTGACCGGAGCGGGAAAGACCATTCAAACAGCAGTCAATGGGTCACTCTTGGCAACGGCTTCAACGGGAGCCAACGGCTTTTATTACTTTGCTCTTCCAAGCGGATCTGTTTCCAGTGGCAGCTCACTTCTTGCCTACATTTCCGGAAATGCCGTGAAGAGCGCTTCGGTCTATCTCTCCAGCGGGACACATATCACCGATTTCTCTCTTTACTCCGACACCGTAACAGCAAGCAGCGGCGGGACAATCTCCAACACCGCGATCGTAACAGCGAAAGGCGGGCTTACTTCAACTGATATTCCCTACACTGCTTCCGGCAACAACCTGACGCTAAGTAGCGGCTTCAATTTTACCATGAACACGG
>CAJBRY010000406.1 GCA_903958085.1 uncultured Geobacteraceae bacterium | reverse complement strand
TTCTCTTGAAACCCCTTCTTAAAAAAAGATATTTCCTTTATAAAGTAACCGGGCTTGTCCAACCAAACGGATAAGATTGTGGTTCGCTTCGCTCTCACAATCTATCCTTATTCGTTGGGCCTGGAAGTGCAGACTTCGACCAGATGAATGAATGGTGCGCGCTCCACATCCGGGGCGATGGGGCACCGGAGGCGGCCCATCAAGTAGTTAAGCAGTCCCTGTATATCATCTGTTTTAGAAAGACATACAGAATAATTACGAGTTTCTTTTGCATAACAATAGGTTTGATAGAAATTATCAAACCTGCATCTTCTTGTTTTAAGGATGGTATCCTTGATTCCCTGCACCATTCATCCAGAAGTTACCCTATGATTAAACTGCCATGCCTGTCAAACGAATTAACGCATTCCGGTAGGTGACCCTGGGCGGGGAGCGGCTCTTTTCGACCCATACAAACCAGTGCGCCACTGCCCGAAGTCATTACCAGCGCGACTACAGGGGGCTGTCATTGAAAGGACCTACTTCCCCATTCAGAAATCAGGCTGAAATTATCCAGGTGGTTCCGGCCACAATTCCGGAACAATGTGCGTCGGCCCAGATCCACCTGAAACGCCGACCTGAAGATCGGAATACTTCGCTGGGTACTGAAACCGGATCATGAACTATGTTTCAAAGCATCAAGGCCGAGTTATTTCTGGGATGACATACACCAAGTTGAGATAAGGCGAAGCCAGGGGGCACAAGGCGGAGCGTTCAGGCAGGAGTGATGCCGTACACCGGAAAACAAACGAGTACAACCAGTCAGGACAAAGGGGAATTGTTTCTTGTTTTGGATGCCGGGCTACTCAGCGCCACCACAACTTCATCATTTTATTGATTGCAAAATGATTCACGGCTTACATTCTCCACACGGCCTAAATCCAGTTTTTATCGCCATGTCCCGGTCAGGGAAAACCGCAGTACAGTTTTTGCAGTCATAAAATTTGCATTTTGATGAATGGAATACCATGGACTTGCTGTTGCCGTGATAGGCCCCAGCGTTTTGGGTGATTGTTGTTGGATTCGGAGCCGTCTTTGATGATCCATGCCGGAATTCCCACGGCGGTATCGGGTTCTGCATCGACCATAAGCCGATCTTCCTGCTTCTGGCTTCTTCCTGGTATTGGTTCCATTGAGAACAGAATGAGGCTTTGCAGTATTGGCCATAAAACCAAGCCATACCATTTATAATCAATTCTGCATTGAGTGATTTTGAATCAATATTGACTATCCCAACCGTGCGGCCATACCTGTCAGTATCCATAATTTTGATTTCAACTGTTTTCCCGAATACCAGATCAGATGTGAACTGCTTTGCCTTCTGTCCATAACCCTGATGACTTTCCGGACAATCCACGCCATAAATCCTTATTTTATGCTGAGTGTTACTGCTGTCCAGAACTGTGATGGTGTCACCATCAGTTACAGAGACAACTTTTCCAGAAATTGTATTTCTCGCGCATGCTTGATTGAGAAACAAAATCGGAAGGAATACCAATGAGAAGAAAATGGATTTAATAACGAATCGTCGAATAATCATCGGATAACAGCTTCGAAGGTAGCATCAAGACCTGCCCTGACAATGCCTGACTGTCCACCAGATACGATTTTTTGCGGGAATTTCATAACGTCTCGTTATTTTAATCCCGACCGTTGCAGGTTTTCCAATTTCGCAATCAGTTTTTCTGCTTTTTGGATTACCCCCGAGATACTTTGATTATAAGCTTCCGGTGACGGAACTAAACTCCATAATGCTTTATCGTCAAGTTCCCTTCTTTCATTTTCCAAATTCTCAACTGTCTGTAAATGCTTTACATAGTTATAAGTAATGTCGAGATGCCTATCTATTACCGGCAGATCAATGGTGAGATATCCATCCAATTTCTTGATATATGATTTTACTTGATCACTGCCATCGAAAGTATGCCCGTACTTCGCTTGTTCTTCGGACATGCACCGGCTCCCTTTTAAGGTTACTTGTTTGGGCGGCAGGCTTCCTGTCAATCCAGAGATATGCCATACTCGCTCATTACACCTCCAACGTGTGATGTAGTCCGCAACAAATACATTTATTAAGTGTATTTATCAATCAAAATCACTATCAATATATGCGGTTTTTTGACAATGGCGACTTTGTTACTATGCCGCCATGTCAAAAACAAACTTCGTGACAACCAGGGAAATAGGGGCAATCATCAGGAGTCGCAGGAAGGAACTCGGGCTTTCGCAGGAACATTTATCAGAAAAGGTAGGTGTCTCGTATCAACAGATCCAGAGATATGAAAACGGCGGCAGTATGTTGAACGTTGAGAACGTGCAACGTGTTGCCAAGGCGCTGGATATACCTGTTACATTGTTCTTTTCATGTACTGATTCCGCACAAGTTGATGAATCAGTACAGTATCCAAGCCCCGACGAAAAAACACTTCTCAGATATTATCGGGAACTTGACGGCGAAACCGACAAACGGCTTGCAATCAGGGTTATACGGCGATTTGCCAAAAAGCCATAATCCCAAAATTACCAAACGAAGCCATTCCATACTGTCGCATGTACCACCGGGGCATCGGCAACCGCCACCGTATTAACCAGATAATTCTGATTTTCCTGTCGCATAAATCCATTCGAGGAAACACCAGGACAGCCGTGTTGAAATCATTCAGGCGGGGCCGTCAATGGTGTTGTTTTTTTCCGGAACCAGAGACAGAGGAGCCAGATGTGCGATTCTGGGTTCTCTTTACATGGTACGCTGGGGAAAGATGCTTCAAAAAGCTCCCATGGGGGGGGGCCTTATTGGTGAGCAATTGTTTTATCCATCAAAACCATATCCAAGAAAATCCAAAGCAATCCCAAAATAATACTTGCATTTCTAAATAAGACTTGATAGTCAGCAGGCACTTGAATTAACAAACCGGGAGCCGAATCCGTCTATATCGGCGTTTGTGTTTCATGATGATTACTTCCAAAGAATTAAATGCGCGCCATTTGTGCCTATTCGGGATCGAAAGACCGATAGAGTCTGTTTGTTGACTCAAGTAAGGCTTGAATGGCGCGTTTTTCATTGGAGGTGCAACATGTCAAAAAGCTTATCCCATACCCCACCAGCTTGTAATCCACCAGCCTATTGCAGCCAAAATAACGGAGATTGCAACACCTGTTCCCTTGTGAATTACGGAATGGATTGCCGGAACAATCTGATTTTCATTAACCTGCTTGATGTGCTCGAATCTGTTGATGAGTGGCGTAATGTGCGCGATTTAAGAAACGCGGCTACGCATGATTACTCTGACACGGAGGAGGTCAAGGCAATACATTTTCATCGCCTGGTACAACACACACATTATCTTTACGAAACTT